>JAAHHL010001303.1 GCA_010672185.1 Caldora sp. SIO3E6
AGGCAGAAGGCAGAAGGCAGGAGGCAGAAGGCAGGAGGAAGAAGGCAGGAGGCAGAAGGCAGAAGGCAGAAGGCAGGAGGCAGAAGGCAGGAGGCAGAAGGCAGAAGGCAGAAGGGCAGAAGGCAGAAGGCAGGAGGCAGAAGGCAAGAGGAAAACAAATGACAAACGACAAATGACAAACGACAAACGACAAACGACAAATAACAAACGACAAATAACAAACGATGCAATTTGTTGACTTGGCAGAAATTGAAGTGGTAGCCGGGAAGGGTGGTGATGGTATCGTCGCTTTTAGGCGGGAGAAGTATGTGCCTGCGGGGGGACCGGCTGGTGGTAATGGAGGATGGGGTGGTGATGTTATCTTAGCCGCAGTAGAAAACCTGCAAACTTTGCTGGATTTTAAGTATAATCACTGTTTTCAAGCAGAGAATGGTAAGCGAGGGGGACCCAATAATTGTACTGGAGCTAATGGAAGCGATCGCATAATTGAGGTTCCCTGTGGTACTTCTGTCTATAACGCTGATACTGGTGAAGTTATTGCAGATTTGGTGCAGTCAGGTCAAACTTTTTGCGTTGCGAAGGGGGGCAAAGGAGGCTTGGGAAACAAGCATTTCCTTAGCAATCGCAATCGGGCACCGGAGTATGCTTTACCAGGACTACCGGGAGAAGAACTAAAACTGCGTTTGGAATTGAAGCTACTGGCGGAAGTGGGCATTATTGGTTTACCGAATGCAGGTAAGTCTACCTTAATTTCCTCTCTCTCCGCAGCACGTCCCAAGGTAGCAAACTATCCTTTTACTACTCTGGTACCCAATTTGGGGGTTGTGCGCAAACCCAGTGGTGACGGCACGGTTTTTGCTGATATTCCTGGATTAATTGCTGGTGCTCATCTTGGTACTGGTTTAGGTCATGATTTTCTACGACATATTGAGCGGACTCGTATCTTAGTTCACTTGATTGATGCTACGGATTTAGACCCTATTGCTAACTATCAAACAATTCAACAAGAGTTGCAAGCTTACGGGCGAGGTTTAGGGGAACGTCCTCAAATTCTTGCCCTCAATAAAGTGGATGCTGTGGATGCAGAAACTGTAGATGAGCTAACTACGGAACTCAATCAACTGACTCAAGTACCGGTTTTCTCAATTTCAGCAGTGGCAAAAATTGGTTTAGATTCTCTATTACAGAAAATCTGGCTGTCTTTAGATCAATTGTTGGTAGTTAATTAGGGCTTGCTATATAAAGGTGAAAGCTATGCCAGACAAGGTTTTTAAGCAAGTTTTTACAGAAGCAAGTCCAAGGTTTTTAAGCCCATCGGTACAATTTCCTTGCACTTTCGTTGGAAAATCCCTAAAACCTAAAACCTAAAACCTAAAACCTAACACCTAACACCTAACACCTATTCCAACCCGAAAGTTACGACTTATTCAGCAAACCCTAATTAAGCAATTGCGATCGCAGATATTTGAGGACACGCAAAACTTGCCTAATTTCTTCTTCTTTTTCTAGGGAAAGAGTATAGGAGCGGTCGCATTGCGAAGAGTTAGCCGGAAGTTGCAGAAAAATGAATTCAAGCCCGTTGGTGACTAAACCATAAGTCGGGCGATCGCGATTGGGACTATTAATCAAATAAAACAGAATTTGCGGTAAAGCACTTTTGGCACTAATTTGGGTGCGTTTAGTCTCGATAGCAAGTAACCAAAATTGTTCCTGGGCAATGACAATATCGATAAAACCCCGAATGACTCTATCTTCATCGTTGAGAGAAATTTCAACTTTTTCTTCAGTTCTAATTTCTAGATCACCATCGTAGAAACCTGCCAAATCTAGGAGGGGAGAAAGCACCACCATTTTAACCAAATCTTCCAAGAGGGGACGTCGGCGATCAAGATTAAAATAATGCTGTTGGATGCGTCGCAGGGCGGTAATTTCTGCTTCTTCGACCACAGGCTCCTTTTGCAGCCATGTTTCGAGCATCTCTGGCGCGATTGCCAGCTGCACCTTAAACTTAGTTTCTAAATCGTATAAGCTGAGATCTCTCGCTGCGGTAATACTTGGCATAAAGATAATAATTCCATTTTTCCGGAGAGCGATGCGATCTCAATTATAAACGTTTTAAACAATCGGCTCCTACCAACTTGAGCGCCATCATGCTCCTCCCCCTAACCGTTCTCGCACTGCTTTACAGCTGAAGGGTTATCAAGACCTGCTCTGGGTGTAGAATTATCAACAGTGAAATCAGTCATACTGTAGCTACTGTTGATTCTTTGTCCTGACTTGCCGATTTGTTGCAAATTACCCCACCATTCAACATTAGCTTGATTGCTGCTAAGGGTAGCCGTAAAACAAGTAATGGTATTCGGCTGTTGAGGATCATACACAA
>JAAHHL010001304.1 GCA_010672185.1 Caldora sp. SIO3E6
TCTGCGTAAATTGTGAAAAATACGTTAGCGATGAGAAAAATAATCAATGTGCGATCGCTTAGACCTTGCCACCAGTCTTTCAACAGGTTGCGGGATTCTTTCCTCTGCTTTCTAGTTTCAGCGATCGCGACATAAATTACTATACTGAACAACAGATAAGCGACCCCTTTGCTAATAAACAAGGCACGATAACTGCCCGACATAGCGATATACTGTCCTGCTAGCAGCGCCCCCAACCCCAGTCCCAGATTATCTACCAGTCGAGTCACAGCAAAAGCTTCAGTACGATCATCGGTGGTAGTTAAGTCAGTAGTAACAGCCAGAGTCGCAGGCCAATAAAGACTAATACCTAATCCTAGCAATAGGTTACCAGCTATTAGCGAGGGGAAAGTACGGGTAAATGCCAAACAAAAGCAGGCTAAAGCAGAAATAACAGCAGCCAGTAACAGAGTACCTCGTCGCCCCAAGCGCTCTGAGTCAATCGCATTACCTGCCCAAAACCGCCCTAAAGTTCCGGAAATACCGCCGCTACTCAGGGCTAGTCCTACTTGAGTTGGAGAAAAGCCTAGTTGATTGACAAAGTAAATCGATGCGTAGACTAGAGTGAATCCTTGACCAATAAATAATAGCAGTTGACCTGCCGCTAGAATCCAAATTTCTCGTTTAAGATTTGGCAGCCAAGCGAGTAGGTTATTGGTTGCCTGACTAGGTTGACTGGTCTGTTCTTCAGTTTGCTCTATCAATGACTTATTGCTTCCTGTCTAAATATATAGTATAGTTAATTGTTTATGAAAAATTTCTAGTGTATTGGCAAGCTTAAAATAGTAGAATAAAGTAGTACGTTCACGTAGCCTGCGCGTAGCACAAACATCTTGCTCGCGTTTGACCTTTAGCGAGCGAGACGCTCGCACTACATATATTTGCTCATGTTAGCTATGCCACGGTAGTAGGCATGAATGTTTTAATTGTCACACTGGGTTCTCGAGGTGATGTTCAACCCTACGTTGCCCTAGGAAATGGTTTAAAGGAAGCAGGGCATCAAGTCACAGTTTGTACAAGTGCAGTTTTTCAATCGTTCATTACCAATCATGGTCTGGATTACGGCTATATGAATGATGAGCTGATCCAATTGATGGGCTCTGATGCAGGTAGGGAAGCGATGGAGAACACCAATAATTTGTGGGGTACGATGAAAACCACCATCAAATTATTTAAGCGGGTCAAGCCATTGTTCCGGCAAACCTTGCATGATATTTGGCATACAGCGCAAGCTGTGAATCCAGATGTGATAATTTTAGCCTCCAAAGCCGCTGTTTTGGCAGAGTCGATTGCGGACAAACTGGAAATCCCTTTGCTGATGTCGATGCCTTTTCCCCAATTCGTGCCATCAGCTCAAATGCCTTCTTTGGGGTTTCCTGAGCTGAAAATCGGTGCTTGGTATAACCGACTCACCTATCGGCTAGTTCATGGAATGGTAGGGCTGTATAGTAGTATACCAAAAGAATTCCGTCACCAGGTTCTACAGTTGCCCCCTAAACCTAAACATTTGGGAATATTACACCGAGCTGATGGGAGTCTGATTCCCCTACTCCACTGCTATAGTGAGCAGGTTGTACCTCGCCCAACAGATTGGTATGATTCTGCTTATGTCAACGGATATTGGTTTCTGAATCAGCAGGATGAGTGGCAACCTTCGGCGGAATTGAGTCGATTTTTAGCAGCAGGAGAAGCACCAATTTATATTGGGTTTGGCAGTATGGCAGGAAGAAATCCACAGCGGTTAGCTCAAATTTCTCTTGAGGCATTACAAGCAACTAATCAACGAGGTATCCTCGCTACAGGATGGGGTGGATTACAAGTTAGCCACTTACCTGAAACTATCTTTAAACTAGATCAAGCTCCTCACGACTGGCTATTTCCTAGAGTTTCTGCCGTGGTACATCATGGGGGTGCAGGCACAACTGCGGCAGGATTACGAGCCGGTTGTCCCACTATCATCTGTCCCTTTTTTGGGGATCAACCGTTTTGGGGAAGACGAGTTCAGGCTTTAGGTGTGGGCTCTAAACCAATTCCACAAAAGCAATTGACAGCTAAGAAATTAGCCCAGGCAATCCGAGAGGTTACTTTAAATTCGAGTCTGCGACAACAAGCTAAAATGCTAGGTGAGAAGATTCGAGCTGAGGATGGCATTAAAAATGCGATCGCAATTATTGAGACTGTAAGCCAGCAGAGGTGAGCTGAGGGAGCTGAGGGAGCTGAGGGAGCTGAGGGAGCTGAGGGAGCTGAGGGAGCTGAGGGAGCTGAGGGAGTTGAGAGAACTTATATCAAGTTCGGATAAACAGTTATAATTTCCTTCTTTCTTCCATCCTGCCTCCTGCCTCTA
>JAAHHL010001305.1 GCA_010672185.1 Caldora sp. SIO3E6
TAAATTCATGCCCAAAAAATCCCCTAATCGAGGAATTCTCTTGTTGGGTGTTAGGTTTTAGGTCAGCGGAGTTCTGTATAGGCTAGCAAAATGGTCTGTTGAAATTCTGGTAATTGGCGCAGGCGACAGGTTAACTCAAAACCATCCATCACTGGCATCACTAAGTCAAGGATGAGCAAATCTGGTAAAAATTTTATCGCTTGCTCTAAACCTTCCTCACCGTTGCTTGCCTCTCTCATTTCAAAACCGAGAGGTTCGAGTAAACTCAAAAAGACTGCTCGATTTTCCGTGCAGTCGTCTACCACTAAAATTTTCTTTTTTTCCCCTTGATAGCCAATAATTGACTGGAAAGAGGTTACTGGTGCTACTTCGATCGACTTGGAGGATGAAGGTAAATCTATCTCGAACCAAAAGGTACTGCCTACTCCTAAAGTGCTCCTGACTTGCAGTTGGCTACCCATCAGCTGTAAAATTTTGTGGGTGATGGTTAATCCGAGTCCAGTTCCTTCTACTTTATGGGTATCCTGTCCTACTTGTTCAAAGGGTTCAAAAATCTTATCTAGTTTCTCGGTAGCGATACCAATGCCAGTATCTTCGATCTCAAATTTAATTTTGTCATTGGTTATTTGTTCTTTGTCCTTTGTCATTTGTCCTTCACTCATGACGAATGACGAATGATGAATGACACTTACTTTGAAAGTTACTCCACCAGCCTGAGTAAATTTAATGGCATTGCCGAGGAGGTTAATCAACACTTGCCTTAGTCGCTTTTCATCGGCATGAACCGCCGTCGGGAGTTGAGTATCGGTTTGGTAACTAAAAGTAATGCTCTTTTTTTGGGCACGAATCTGACACATCTGGGTAACTCCCCATAAGAAGTGCATAAAATGAAAGTCTTCGGGGTAGAGTTCCATTTTCTGAGCTTCAATTTTGGAGATATCTAAAATATCGTTAATCAGAGTGAGGAGATGGGTAGCGCAGTTTTGAATAATCTCAATACCTTGTTTTTGTTGGGGAGTAATGTCTGGGGAGCGTTGGAGAATTTGAGTATAACCGAGAATGCCGTTAAGAGGTGTACGGAGTTCGTGGCTCATGTTGGCGAGGAATTCACTTTTGGCACGATTGGCAGATTCCGCAGCTCGTTTTGCTCCTTCTAATGCTTGGCTCTGAATTTGCTGGCGTATTACTTCAAACTTTTGCACTTCTAGTAGCTGCTTTACCTGTTGGACTAATTGATTAAAAGAAGTAGCTAATATTCCTACCTCGTCTTGAGTTGTTACAGGCACTTGTAAAGCAAAATTAGACTCTTGGGTAACTTGCTGGGCTACTCTTGTGACTTCTTTCAGAGGACGGATAATCAAGGGTGTTACCAAGGTAACAATTGTTACCGTGCTCACTGCTCCTAGCAAAAATAAAAGGCTAATACCACCCCACAACTGTAGCTGAGCCTGTTCAATAGGTAAAACTGAGTTGAGTAGCACCAACCTTACATCTTGGTTACTACTCTCGATTAGCTTTACAGTTTTAGCAATATAACTTTCCCCAGCAATCGTGACTCGCATGGGGGATGATGAGATTGGGGGTGGTTGCCAAGGAGCCTGTTGAGCTTCTGGTAAAGTGGTGACAGTTACCTGGGAGCCAGAGAAAACAACCAAGTGCTGATGTGCCTGAGCACGGATTTGAGTAAGCAATTCATTATTTACTCGGATGCCAACAATAACACCTCCCAAAATCTCTTCAGTAGACTTCACCGATGTTAACGCTACTAGGAGTGACGGCAAATCTTCATCTGTGGTGATGATATTGAACAAATCCATGCCAATACTTGCCGCTTGATTGGTTACTCCATCGTTGAGTTGGGTTTGGTTAACCTCTCGATGCCGCAAATCTGCTAAAACTGAGCCATTCCTGTCTACCACTTTCAGTAAATCCAGCTCAAAAGATGCTTTTATGGGTAGTAAAGTCCGCAGAAGCTCTCCTTGCTTCCCTTCTCCCACCAACCTGACAACCTCCTTTCTCTCTACCACTGACTGTGCTTTCAAAAACAGTATTTCTTGTTCGTGTCTCAAAGCTTGCAACACGGCGGAGGAGAATTCCTCTATATCTTCTTGCAGATGTTCTTCCACACGTTGGGTGACAAGATAACCAAAGCTCAGGGTTCCTACAGTCCAGATTCCCAAGAAAGTTGAGAGCAAAGGCAAAAGTATCTTGGCTCTCAGGGAAAGTTTTGAGTAAAAAATTCGGAGCATGTCACTCTCGAGAAAAAAGGCAGGAGGCAGGAGGCAGGAGGCAGGAGGCAAGAGGCAGGAGGCAGGAGGCAGGAGGCAGAAGGCAGGAGGCAGGAGGCAGAAGGCAGAAGGCAGAAGGCAGAAGGGAA
>JAAHHL010001306.1 GCA_010672185.1 Caldora sp. SIO3E6
CTGTAATTCTGAATAGGCCCAATGTGTTACCGCCCGATGCCCATCAAGGAGTCCAGCTTCTGCCAGGATTAACCCTCCGGTACAGACAGAGGTGACATATTCTGCCTTGTCTCCTGCTTGCCTCAGGAAGTCGATCACCTCTTGATCTTTCAACTGAGGCAATACATTACCTCCACCGGGAACAAGCAAAACATCAATTTCGGGACAATCATCAAACCCGTAGTGAGGAGTCAGCACCACGCCAGCATCCGACATCAATGGTTTGGATGTCTTGGAAAACGTAAACGTCTCAAACTCGTCAACCATGGCGAAAAACTGCAATGGTCCATAAGCATCCATCATCGTCATGTGCGGAAAGAGATAAATCCCGACCTTTTTCTGCTCAGTCATAATTTTGCGCTCCATGATTGTTGTCAGGGGATAATATATACGCTAGCGTACATAATTAAATCTTGTCAAAGTTTTGTACGAAACCGAATAAAACCATGAAAAAAGCCCCCGGTAGACCGAGAAAATTTAACGAAGATGAGGTGTTGCAGCTTGCCACCAAAGTGTTTCTGAAGGAAGGATTTGAGGCGTCAAGCTATGAGTCGATATCAGAAGCTATGGGTCTTTCCAAGCCGAGTCTGTACAATGCCTTTGGAGACAAACAAGCTCTGTTCAAGCGGGTCATTGCAGATTATTCCCTTCAAGCGCACGAGCAAATCGTCGAGCAATTTTCCGGTGCGGGAACACTGCAAGCCGCCTGTCAGAAAATGCTGCAAGCAGCCGCCATGTTTTACTCAACTCCAGACGGTCCTTCCGTTGGATGTCTTCTTGTTGGCACGGCACTACCGGCTACTTCTCAATATGACGAGATTCGCGAAACGTTGATAGATTTCACCAATCGCTTGGAGACATCCCTAGAACAAATCATTAGCGAAGAATATTACGAAGATGCAGTTGCTCTCGAACAACAACCAAAAAATATCGCTAGGCACATCAGCAGTTTGCTCTTCGCTTTGGCTGTCCGGTCAAGAATGGGTTTGTCAAGGGAAGAATTAAACCAAACAGCACTTGAGCTTGCAGAATTTATCTGTTTGCATCGATCGCGGTGAGAAGTAATAACCACAAAGACACAGAGGGCACAAAGGATATTCCTCAAATTATGTATACCCGTAGGGGCGGGTTTAGGGAAATCTTAACCCATTCGACGATAACTGTGATACAAAACCCGCCCTATCAATAACCTTGCGAAACCATTTGTCCCACTATGACAGGCAAGATGCCTGTTCCACAAGAAAAGAAACTGATGAAGATAATTTGGCGTCCTAGTGCCCATCGCTAATAGTGCTGACAAGAAGCATCCGGTTAAGTCAGATGGTTGTAGTGGGAGCATTTTGCTCCCTAGAATTAAACCCAAGTAGTCAGGAGACTCGCACTACTCAAAAAAAGCAACCAATGGATACTTTTCTAGACTTTATATATAAGCGCACACTTTTCCTATTGTAAAATAATAACACAAAATAATAGCGATCGCTAAATATTTAAAAGATTTGAATTAAGGATGCTTTAAGTGAAATGACTAGTACTTTAGGTTAAGTAGTGCACTAGTATAGCTCCCGCTGTTAACCGTCTGATTACTCTACAACAGTAACCAGGCAAACAAATCTTTAACCGTCAGATTGAGCTCACTGAGAAAGGATGGCACAGGAAGCAAAGCATCTGGTTGATCAAATACCTGAATTTCTTGTTGTGGAAGATAAACAAACACAGTTTTTTCGTCTGGATCGATTAACCACCCCATCTGAGTCCCGTGCTTCAAACAATGCAGAATATTTTTGGTTACTTTGGTATGACTTTGATCAGGAGACAAGATTTCGATTGTCCAATCTGGAGCCAGAGAAAATACATTCGCAATTTCTCCCCTATCATCACCAGGAATTCGGCTCCAAACAAACACGGCAATATCAGGTATAATTGAGCGACCACCAAAAGTACAGCGTAACTCAGGAAATGCACAAGCGATTTTCTTGGGCTTAGCGATACTATTGATAGCAGGTACAAATTCCCCTTGAATCCTACTATGTTTCCCTTGAGGCATCGGCTTCTGGATAATTTGACCATCAATATATTCACTAGCAGGTTTAGTTTCTGGTAGTTGCAGAAACTCCTCTAATGTCAGGGTTGGGGACTGTGCTTGTAGCATTTCGGGATTGCCTCCAACTTTGGTTAGTGAGTCGGAATTAGTTTATTGTTGTAGGTTTTTCTATCTTATCACCGGTATCTAATAGTTGGTAAAAGTATAGTCAAATATAGACAGACTGAATTTCATTTCAGAAATTCCTTTCACTTTCACTTTGAGAGATTAATTCTCCTGGGGTGAACTACGCAA
>JAAHHL010001307.1 GCA_010672185.1 Caldora sp. SIO3E6
CTTTGATGCTGGCGGCGACGATGAACTATGCAGAGCTTCCCGTGCGGCGGAAGCCTGTTGTCGCGATCCTCGCGACCGGCAACGAACTCGTGCCCCCGGGCCACGCCCTAGGCGCGGACCATATTTTTGAGGTGGGGTAAAAAGTCTGAAAGTTGGCGGTTGGATGGTTGAAAACTAGGTTGAAAGTATTGGACTTGAGGGCTATCGCTTTCTTGAAAACAACCAGGAGATAAAACCTGAATAGGTTCTTTAAGGTGAGTTAAGGCTTTGATATTAGAGGCTAAGTAGAGCAACCCTTCTTTCCGGACAAAATATAGAGGGATAATCCCCAGAGGATCCCGGGCAAAAAATAAGCGATTTTCCTTTAAATCGACAATAATAAAAGAAAATTGCCCCTCAAACCAATCCAAGCAATTTTTGCCATATTCTTCAAAAGCTGATAAAATTAACTCAGTATCGCCATTCGTTTGAAAAAGATACTTGTCCGAAAGCTGAGCCCGAATTTCCTGAAAGTTAAAAATCTCGCCATTAAACACCACAAGTTTATCCCCGGTAGCGTTAAAAATGGGTTGTTTGGATTGTTCACGGTCAACAATTTTCAGTCTCCGCGTCCCTGTCACCACCTGGGAATGAATAAAGGTTTCTGTTACTTCTCCCCGTGACTCTAAAGCTGCCAGCATCTGAGACAGTTCTCGTTGATAACGATCAGCGTTTTCTCCAAAAATTACTGCAATTCCACACATAGCAACCAACTGTCCTCCTCTCAGATTGTCCAAAGGCTTAACCGGTTTTCATAAAATTCGATTAACTGGGGATTGAGGCAGATGTGCCAGATCCGTTCTTCATCAATGACATTTAAGTGCAAGCGTCGAGCATAGTCTTCCAAAACCAGTTGAATTCCTTCAAACAGTTGACGGTCATTTTTGGCGTACCATGCTTGCTCAATATCCACAGCATATCCAGTACTGTGGCTAGTAGTTTGAGGTGCCCAGTATCCCAAACCAGCGAGGTGTTGTTGATGCTCGACTGTGCGGATAATACTATTAACTTGTAAAGACACTGACCGTCGGCAAAGCTTTCCCACGTCGTCTGAAAGTTGATTTAACAGTGCGATTATTGCCAGCTTGCATCGGACTGTTTTCATACCGACTGTTCCCCCTGCCGGATGGTTCAACAGGAGCCGAAGACGTCTTTTGAGGGAATTCAGGAAGCGATGAATTCCTGCTTCCTGAAGAACGGTAAAAGAAAAGTTGAGGTGATAGCGAGGCGGACGGGAAGTCAAATCGTACAATTGGCGATCGCAGTCGATCTGATCAGAATTGAGATAGCGGTCAAAGCCATCGTACCAACAAATTTCAACTTGCTGCTTTAAAAGAATGATAATTAGGGATTTAAGGGGAATTGAGTTGAAGTCGTTTTGATAAAAACAAAGAAACAATTCTTCAAGATCACGAATAAAATTCTCAACCTGTTGAGCACCTATCGACTGATAATAGTCCCGTTCTGTGAACATGAACTCCTTGGTATAAGCCAACAATTCGTTCAATGTGGATATGGAATCGAGTCGATTGCTAAACTCCAGCACTCGCTGACTATAGCTCAAGTGCTCCAATAGGGAGGACTGAAGAGCAAGCTGTTTAATTGATTTAACGTTCAACTTTCCTTAGCCTCAACTTCAATTTATTTACATAAGTAAGATAATCCTCAAATATAGAGATTATATAATACAATAATCTTACCCAGAGGATTATAATAACAAGCTTTTAACTCCTGCTAAATAAAAAAATGTAAATGCTCACCGTAAGAAGGGGAAAAGTGCGGTTTAAATCAGCGTCTCAGGGAGCATCTCATTTTTGTTTTGTACATATAATGCAGACATCTCCCTAATTAGCTTTCAGCGTTCAGCGTTCAGCCTCTCCGCGTCTGGTGTGTCCCCGCGTCTGGTGCGTCTGGTGCGTCTGCTGAATCTTTTCCCCACCCCTTTTTTCGTTCACCCGGTAACAGTGGTCAAAGTCCAAGTTCGTTGTAAGATTGAGTTACCCAGTAATTATGCTTACTCATAAGTTAATCTAGGCCAATCTCTTTGCTGAGAATATTTTTCCAATTGGATTAACTTTCAACTACTGCCAATTGTCCAATTGAAGACTAAGGGATAAATCAATGTATTGCTCTTATATTCAACAGTATTCCAAGGAGTGAAGAAAACCTAACGTGGCAAAAAACCATCATCTGTTTGTTTGGCAGCGCAGTCTTCCCATTGTCGCTGCTGCTGCCCTTGGTTTTGTCGCTGGCTTCAGCTTGACAGCAGACAAATCAGTTTCTCAGAGAGCCCTGCAAACCATTGCCTTGCCTGTGGGAGGGCCTAGCCAAA
>JAAHHL010001308.1 GCA_010672185.1 Caldora sp. SIO3E6
ATCAAAAATTACAATCCTATGGATACAGCGCTTTGCGCTGTAACAAAGTACAGCAGACAAAAGTCCCCCTTTCCAAGGGGGATTTAGGGGGATAAACAATGTACCCCATAGCAGAGCAAACTGCTGTATCGTCACTCTTCTTATTGCATGGCTAGTTACTTCTGTCAGCTTGTTTCTCATTTCCAAACTACCCACTGGCGTCGAGATTGATAGTTTTCAGAAAGCGCTAATCTCCGCAGCAGTTTTTGGACTGTTGAATGCGCTCTTGGGTCCCATTCTGCGAGTTCTAGCTTTCCCTATTACCTTCCTAACTATTGGCTTATTTGCCATTGTGATTAATGGGATTATCTTCGGCTTAGCAGCTTGGTTAGTTACAGGATTTAGATTGCGTTGGGGTTTTTGGAGCGCTATGATTGGAGCGTTTGCCCTCAGTGTGATGAACTCCTTAATTTATAAACTGCTAGGAGCGATTACTTAGGGCTTGCTTCAGGAAGTCGTAATACCAAATCCGGTATCGATATACCCGCTATGCCCACATTGTAGAGACGTTTCATGAAACGTCCCTACAGGGATTTCACGATTTGCTCAAAACGGCTCTATTGTAACCGGATTTGGTATAACTTTCGGGTTTGGATAATTGGCTTGTCGATATCCAAAGAAAGACAAACAAAAAATAACAAACAACAAACAACAAACAACAATTTAGAACCTATCAGTTTCCGGTCTAGGACCAACTGTACCCGGTTGATTGAGGAAGAAGTTGTCAGCAGCTTCATTTTGATAGATACATTCGATATCAGGATTACTATCTAAATCACCAGTGAAGCCAAAGGTATTCAGTCGGTTTTTGCACTCCCGCACCTGCTTGGCACTAACCGCTTTCTTCTGTTCCAAAACAGCCCAGTTATTCCGACGTAAGACACAGCCCGGTCTCATGCTAGGTTGAGTAACGTAGACATTAAAAGGATTAAGGGTAACAAAGACCCGCATATCCGTAACCATAGCACTAGCTCCGTATTGAACACAAAGCTCAGCATTTGGGGCACTACGGTCAATCACTTCACGGGATACAACATTTTCTGGGTTGACGCTGGCACCGGAGGTAAAAGCAATGCCCACTCCAATCCCCAGAATAAAAATTCCCGCCCAAATTGCGATGTTGGTATAGTTGAAGGAAGAGGAATTGGAAGTTGAGGCAAAAGGTTTAGAGTCTGGGGCTTGTGGTCTAGAAGACCTAGATCTATTTTTCATCGCTACTTACTCAACTGGGCTAGACATTGGCTAGTAGTCGTTGCCACTACTTTCCTTCTTCCAGTATGCACTTAAATTCCACCGGTCTGGCATACTCACCAATATCTCACCAATATTTCGGTTAGCTACTCCCTCGATTGAAATGAGGTTTTATTGGGGGTGCAAGCATTGAGAGGGCCAGCATTCATTGGTGTCAACTTAACGTAAGACTCATGCCTCACAAGGAACTTAAGTTCCTTGCTAATAGCTCAAGTCCACTTAAAGTGGACTGAAGATGTTTGAGCCGATTGGTATGAGTCATCTAAAGATGACTTGAGCTATTCGCCGGTGGTTTAAACGACCGGTGGGGCAAGGATTTCACGTTAAGTTGACACCAATGGCAAGCATTGCGCCCCTACTGGTTTACTAGTCAAGCGATCGCTATTCTCTAATGGTAAGATTTTCTCGTGAGTCTGTATCTTGGCTTACCCCACTTGTCCTGCTCCTCATCAGTATAATTGAGCTAATCTCAGTTGTGTGATTCTCCTTAATGCCAAACCGCGATCGCTACCATGATGTCCTTCGCCGTGCGCTAGAAAAAGACGGGTGGTTGATAACAGATGATCCTCTTCGCTTGCGTTGAAGAAAGCAGGATATGTACGTTGATCTGGCAGCAGAAAAACTGCTCCTAGCACCAAAAAATGGACAGCAAATTGCTGTTGTATAGAATGTATTTTTTCCATTTGTGGAACTGGCATCCTGCCAGTCAACATCTTTCCATTGGCATAAGTTTTTGTCAATTATTGCTCCGTGGAACTGGCATCCTGCCAGTACGCCCAATAAATAATACAAGTCAGATATTACTATTGTGGAACTGGCATCCTGCCAGTACAGAGAATGTGAGTTCAATTGCACATACTCAGTAACGCACCAAACCCGCGAACAAGAACAAGTTAGCAAGATGCTTACACTACATTTTTGATTGAGATACTCCCGGTAGCGATCGCTCTCTTACTCAGATCTTGCACCAAAAAAAGCTGTAGGTTGAACTGATAGCTAAAGTTCTTGTGTAGAGAGGATTGCAGCGTGTTCTCTTGTTTTAGAGAGAACTATTCTCCAATTCCTTTGAAAAAACTCGGA
>JAAHHL010001309.1 GCA_010672185.1 Caldora sp. SIO3E6
CTATCAGCTATCAGCTTTCAGCTTTCCGGATTTTCACCCCGAACATTATTGATTTAACCAGGTATTTACCTACAATGGTGCAAGGTTTTTGAAGCAAAAAATGCAAAAACCTTGGACTATTTTGGCTTGCTGCATGATTGAAACCCAAGTCTTGTATAGCTTCCACACTCATGCAGCAAACCCTATTTAGTAATGGTAGCATAAAATATTATAAGGAAAAAGCGATCGCCTACGATATCAACCTTGAGACAGGCTAGAAGCCTGTTCCACAATAGGACTTAATGATATGTTGCTTAGGAAAGCTGATCGCATTTATCGCTACAATCAAGCAAACACTTCACTACATACAACTGAGTCAAGAAATTCCGTAAGTTCTTGGATTAAGGGATGCTGTTGCAGAAGCTGAATCATTTCATCGTCAAGACTACTTAGTATTCTTTCGATAAATAAAGGTTCCTGTCCGAGGTTTTTAGTCAAAAATGCTTTCGGATGCTGTCTAGCCACTTGCCAAGTCAGTTCATTTATACTAGTATTCAGAATCCTCTCTAGAACCGACTGCTGGTAGCAAAAGACAGCTTCTAATTCTGGTACAGCCGTAAACACTTTAAAAGGAATACCGGGAGATGCTTGGTACAACAACTGGTGTACTAATTCTGATTTCTCTTGAATCGCTGACTCATCATCTGTATCTGCATCAATCACTAGGGCAACTGGCATTGACTTAACAGCGAGAATTGTACCTGCTAGAGATTGGGCTGAGTACTTCCCTCCTCCAACTACAAGCTGAGTGTTTGTAAGATATCTTTCAGGAAGGAGTTTATTCAGTATATCTACATCAGACTTGTCTTCTGTGACTAAGTATGCCAGGGTCATGATAAATCCTCAACTTTAATATTGTAATATGTTATGCCACGCTCAATACAAAATCGATATTTTTTGAAGAGTCCTTGCCGAAAGCATTTATTTTCTAAGGCATAAGCAATTTCTTCCCCAGACCACAAAAGAACTGTTTGGGGTGTAATAAACTGAGCTAGAGTAAAAGCTGATTCAGTAAACCCACTGCGACTAAACACACTACCAATAGCGGTTGCTGGTCTTCTCTGTAGCTGATTACGTAACTTGGCTATTGGTTCAATATTAACTCTATTTTTTGTATCCTTACACTCAATTAAACAAGCAATCTCGCCTGAATAAACAACACCGTCAATCTGTTCAAGTTCTTCTCCATTGACTCGAACGCTATAAGGCCAAGTTACTTCTGCCCCCTCCAATTGAAATGCCCGTAGAATAAAATATTCAAATGCTTTTCCTAATTCCCACCCAGGAGTATTGCCCAACTCGATGCTCTTCCATAAGAGTGACAGATTATGCCAGTCATAGCCTGCTATTTTTTTTTCGTAATCCGATCCTTTCATTCAATTTTAACAAACCTTGCCTAAAGAGACTTTCGGGTATTTTTCAAATGTTGTTAAAAAAAACTTCGTGAGCTTCTTGAAGTACTGCGTGCGATCGCATGAACTATCAGGAAACATTCCATTATCTAGTGGCATAGATAAATATTCCAAGGTCAGCTTTAGCAATTTATACATTACAGGCGTACACCTATCCCATTATTCAATATAATAGCACAAATAACTTCTCATTTTCTACTCTGTGAACTCTGTGACTCTGTGGTTAATTTCCTTCAAACACCCACTGGCAAGATGCCAGTTCCACAGAATGCTACTGAATCAAAATCACCGCCTCTTCTGCCTTATTATTAAGCGCCTGCTTCAACTCCTGCCCAATTCTCTCATTGAGCTCATCAAAAGCGTCCTGATTTTCTGTCAACTGCTCCCGAAATACCTTCTCTAACTCCGGGTTGATTTGCTCACAAATTGAGTCTAGCTTGTTATCACTTAATAAAAAAGAGCGACTCCAACCAGGAATATCTAATTTAGACTTAATTGTCTCTTGGGTTTTAGAGCGAGTTATTTCTACTCCTGCTGCCACCAAAGAAACACCATAAACTAGTATAATTGGCCAAGTAAAATGACCGGTGAGAATTAGAGCAATCAGACTACCGACAGTACCTCCACCAATCACCACATTGAGAATAAATGCCACCGTATCAGCCAGGATTGTATCTCCAATGGATAATTCTGGATTAACTACCGCCGGGTTAATCCCTTCTTCAAACCTTAAACTACTTCTAGGTATCTGAAACCTTTGACAAATGGGGTCAGTTTCTGCCGCTAAGTCAGGTTTGATTTTACGATTAAACCAAGTCACTGATTGATTCTTGATAATTTGCCGCACTCCCTCACTGGTAATCCATTGCTCTGCCTGGTTCTTCATACGGTTTTCTAAGTCGGCTAAAGTCCGTACT
>JAAHHL010000131.1 GCA_010672185.1 Caldora sp. SIO3E6
TTAGGACTTCAGTCCAAAAATAAGCCAGAAACAAGTGATATCATGTCCGCCGAAACAGATATCATATCCACCTGCCACCTGCCTTCTTACACTAGAGCACCTACAATAATGATGGCTAAACCACAAGTTACTCTTATTGTCTCACCCCATGAACGTTTCAGTTATACTCGCCGCTCCCTAGAAAGCATTTATGGGAACACCAACTACCCATTCTCCCTAATCTATGTAGATGGTGGCTCCCCGTCACATATTAAACAGTACCTGGAAGCACAAGCAAGGGAAAGACAATTTGAACTGATTAGAACTAATCACTATCTCTGTTCCAATCAGGCAAGAAACCTTGGCTTACGTCAGGTGGAAACTGAGTATGTCGTCTTTATTAATAATGATATACAAGTTGCTCCCGGTTGGTTAGAAAAGTTGATGCAATGTGCTCAACAAACAAAAGCAACTGTTGTTTCTCCCCTAATTTGCATTGATAATAACTTGCAGCCAACAATACATCTAGCTAGTGGTGAAGCCTGGATTTATTTACAGGTTAAAGGGGACAAAATTAAGCGCAAGTTGTATGAACAGTATCATTTCATCAACTGCTCTATGGCTGAAGTGCAAACTCAACTCCAACGGCAGCAGTCTCAATTGGCACAGTTCCAATGTTTGTTAGTCCGCACCGCCATCTTCGATAAAATTGGTTTCCTAGATGAAGAGTTGCTGAGTATGCGGGAGGGTATCGATTTTGGTCTAAGCATAGCTCAAGTTGGAGGTACTATTTACTTTGAGCCAACTGCGGTGGTTACTTATGTGCCAGGGCCTCCTTTTCATTTATCAGATATCCCCTATTTTATGCTCCGATGGAGTGATGCCTGGGAAATTGCTAGTCTGAAACATTTCGCAGCTAAATGGAATCTCAAACAAGACCAAGGATATATTCAACAACTGTACCAAGGCTTGGGAGAGCGACGGCATCAAGCATTCCTGCAACCCCTCCTCAAAAATCTTTCCTTGGGACAACGCAACTCTTGGCTTGAGCAAATGCTTTTGTCAGCAGAACGGCAAGTGAATCATTATTTTACGAAATGTTATAGTTGAGAATTGCTAATTGAGAATTAATAATTAATAATTGCTAATTGCTAATTGCTAATTGCTAATTGCTAATTGCTAATTCAAGAGTTCATTCCTTCGCTTATCAATTTAATTTGAGGTTGAATTTGTCTAGACTAAACTCAGACAAACGATTCAGAATATATTGCCTTTGAGCTGCATCGAATAATCGGTAAAACTTTTGAGAATTAGCACTGGGGATTACGGGGATTACGGTTCTTCCTGCTTGTCCCAGAGTTAATTTTTCGGACACTACACTATAATCAGTAAGCATTGTCTCGTGCCACTCAACCCCAATAAATTCACAGAGTTTCTCAAGCACAGTTTGCGGGTTTTCTAAAAGCTGTTCATACCTGACAATAAGATGATTAGGCTCATTTAAGTAGCTAAGACTGATCTTGTAGGCTCTTATCCAGCGTTCAATACACAAGTCAATGTCCCAAGGAGTACCACCCCAAGACTTAGGATATTTGTGAGTTACTTCATACAAGGAAGCTACTACATCTGCTCCGCTGCGTACCAGATGGATGATTTTCACTCCTCTGACAAATTTTTCTATGTATTCAAGGTAGTATATATGATTAGGGGTTTTTTCTAGCCAAATGCTCTTACCTTGTTCTTCTGTCAAAAGATACAAAATTTTGATAAATTTCCTGGTATATTGACCAATCAAACCAACCTTAGGAAATTGCTGTACCATCTCAGTATGACCAATATTATTAAAGAATTTCTCAAGTGCTGGTTTAATCCGACGGGATGCAATACCTAACGCTTGTCTTCGAGGTTCGTATTCCGGTACTATAAAATGAAAAAACTTTGATTCAGGAAATGAAGCGATTTTTGGATGTGCTGCCAGCAAGCTTTGCAATAATGTTGTTCCTGAACGAGGACATCCGACGAGGAAAATTGGTGTGCTTATTTTAGATGCCATTTGGAATTGAGAATGGAGAATGGAGAATGGAGAATTGAGAATTTATAAAATTATCCATTATCCATTATCCATTATCCATTATTCATTATCCATTATCCATTATTCATTATCCATTATCCATTATCCATTATTCATTATCCATTATTCATTATCCATTATCCATTAATGAACGTAGCACCAAGGAGTATGCCAGGAATCAGGAAAAATACGCCAATGATATAAGCGAAAGCGATAAACGTTCGTTCACTAGCAACGGCAGCTAAGGTTTCTGCGCCTAATATTGGCAAAGGATAGAGAAAGGGAATGTTATAGATGAGAATAACCCCAAAACTATTGTAGAGTAAGTGAACCATAGCAATTTCTAAGGCAGGGAGTGCCTCCGCACCAGAAACAGCCGTTGCTGCTAGCAAAGCAGTAATACAAGTACCAATATTAGCACCAAGGGTGAAAGGGTAGATTTGCGCTAACCCAAATACTCCTGCTCCTGCTAGAGGTATCATTAAACTAGTGGTAGTTGAAGAAGATTGGACAATAACTGTGATTAAAGTACCAGCAGCAATACTCGTGAGGGGATTTTTGCCGATTGCTGTCTGGAGAATATCTTGAGCTCGATTTACCATAAGAACTTTCAGTAATTTGCCCATCAAGCTAATAGTCAAGAAAATTAGAGCAATGCCTAAAATAATTAAGGCAATACTGTCAAAAGGCTTTGGTAGAAGGTGAGTAATACCTTGAAACCAACTCACAATTGGTTGAGTAGCCGCTGAGACAAAATTAAAGTGATTGACACTGAGAGAACCATTACCCACTAGGTGTTGAGCTAAGAAATGAGCCATCTTCTCCAGAGGATGCCAGAAAATCTCCAGGGGCAGAAAAATGACTACAGCCAGTAAGTTAAAAAAGTCATGAATAGTAGCTGCAGCAAAGGCTCTCTGAAATTCACTCTTATCGCCAATATGACCTAAACTAACTAAGGTATTGGTAATACTAGTACCGATATTCGCCCCCATGATCATTGGTACAGCAGTAGTGACAGGCAAGCCTCCAGCTACCAAACCAACCATAATTGAACTGACGGTGCTTGATGATTGAATGAGTGCCGTTGCTACTGTACCGACTATTAGTCCTAAAAAAGGATTAGTCGCAAAGGTAAACAGTTCTTTTGCCTGTTCTCCGGTTGCAGATTTAAAACCTGTACCAATGATGCCAACTGCAACAATCAGGAGATAGACTAAGAGTACAATACTAATCCATTGCAGGATTTGTTTACCTGGGTTTTCTGATTGACTGTTCTCTAGATCTTGCTTCATCTCAGCTATCAGTCCAGAAAAAAGACTGGGCTATCTTGTCATAGTCTAAACTCCAGTTAGTGAGCAATCTACTGTAAGTGAATAAATTGAAACACTTCATCCAATTGTCCTTGGATGAAATTAGAGCCATGTCCAGCTCCCTCGATCGCATCATATTGTACTCGAATGGTGTCGCGATGATACTCCACCAAAGCTTGGTAAAATAGCCTACTCTGAGATTCTGGAACGATGTCATCAGCAATACTGTGAGCGAGATACAGAGGCATTCTCCACTCAGCTACCCGCGCCTGGGGATTGTCCTTTCCTTGCCATCGTTCAGGAAAATCTGTGAAAGAACCATAAACTGCCGTCATCAGTCTATCTTTAGGCGTATTTTCCTGACTAAAATCTCCGGCAAGGCTAGCTCCGGCGACAAACAATCCTGGATTCTCCAAAGCGATGAGGGCCACCCCCCTACCACCAGTAGAAAATCCGAGCATAGTATTGTGCTGACCTGGTTTGAGCAGGTTGTGCCTCTGTTGAATTGTGGGAATAAATTGCTCTTTAATAAATTTGCTGCCGGGAACCGGATACCATTTACGTGTTGTTTCTGGGTAATAAGAACTCTCATACAGAGTTTGCCCCATTTCCGGCAGTATTAAGGCATATCCATATTGCTCAGCATATTCGACGAGAGAAGTCTTTTCTACCGAGACAGTGCGGGGAACGTTCCAGCCAGGAAGTACTAGGAGGCAAGGGAGAACATACCCAGAAACCTCACCATAATTTGGAGGAATATACAAATCATAGGGGACATTGTCCACCATCAGATTTTTATTCCAGCCCACAGTAGCATGAGTAATGGCCCTTGATGCTTCCTGAGAAGTTGGCTTGGTTTGTAATGTCAAGGAAGTTAGATTTTGGGTAGATGCTGGAGGTTCTTGAGCTGAACAACTGCCTATAAAATTAACGAACAGAAGTAAAATCCAGAAAGGCTTCAAAAGCATTAGCCCAATGGGTGTTTCCATTAATACCTTTTTTGGCTACTGAGTAACAAGTTCTTTTAGTAAAGAAATTTTCCTGGGTTTTTGTCAAGGAAAATGAGCAAAATTTTCTAGAACACTGATTCAGTAATAAAAGTTGACAAATTGAGAAACGAAAAATCAATACTTTCAGCTCTCCTCTGCTCCCCTGCTCCCCTGCTCCCCTGCTCCTCTGCACGCTCGATTTTATGATTACTGAATCGACGCTCTAGGGGCGGGTTGAGTAAATATCCAGGAACATGCAAGATAACCCTGGTACAAAACCCGCCCCAGTATTAATCTACTTACCTACCAATTCCTTCGTAATGGAAACCTGCACTTTTTATGGTTTCAGGGTCTAGGAAATTGCGACCATCAATTAACAGAGGATTGTTCATCAGCTTTGCCATCCTCTCATAATCTAACTTAGCAAATTGTTGCCAATCTGTAACTAATACCAAAGCATCACAACCATCAGCTAGACGCTCGGGATCAGTTTCCACAATCACCCCGGTTAAACCATGACGCATACCAGTGGAGGAAATAATGGGATCGTAGGCTTTAACTTTAGCTCCAAGTCGGTTCAGCTCCTCAATCAGAATCAGAGCGGGAGCATCTCTTAGATCATCAGTATCTGGCTTGAAAGTTAAACCTAGCAATCCCACGGTTTTAGCCTTGAGCATTTTGAGTTCTTGCTTGAGTTTTTCCACTGCAAGCAAGCGCTGGCGTTGATTAACACTAACGGTGGCTTGGAGCAATTGAGTTTCATAGCCATAATCGTTAGCAATATGAGTCAAAGCTAAGACATCTTTGGGGAAGCAGGAACCACCCCAGCCAATCCCTGCTTGCAAAAACTTGTTACTAATCCGGGAGTCCAAACCAATTCCTTTAGCTACCTCGGTAACATCAGCACCAACGCGATCGCAAATATTGGCAACTTCATTAATAAAGCTAATTTTAGTTGCCAAAAAGGCATTTGCCGCATATTTAATCATTTCAGCGGAGCTGAGATCCGTAACTAAGACTGGTACTGGGGGTAGTGATTGCTCTTCTGCATACTTGCGCTCTATGAGTGGTGTGTAGAGTTCTTGCATCATCTCGATTGCTTGAGGACTATTGCCCCCTAAGACAATCCTGTCTGGATTAAAGGTGTCGTAAACAGCTGAGCCTTCCCGCAAAAACTCTGGATTACTTACTACATCAAAACTAGCTGAAATCTCTTCAAGGGATTTATTATCTTCAGGGGCACCACCAGCTGCACCATCCATCACGATTACCTTTACCCAGTCTCCTGAGCCAATGGGTACTGTGGATTTATTAACAATAACTTTATAGCCACCATCGAGATGACTACCAATTCCCCTGGCTACTGCTTCAACGTAACGAGTATCACTCTCCCCTGTAGGTAAAGGGGGTGTTCCTACTGCAATGAACAAAATTTCCCCGTGAGCCACACCAGCAGCTAAATCTGTCGTGAACTCCAAACGCCCATCTTGGGAGGAAGCCTGCATCAGCTCAGAAAGTCCTGGCTCAAAGATGGGGGTTTGCCCAGATTTCATCAATTTGACTTTCTCTTCGTTATTGTCCACGCAAATAACATGATGACCGATGTGGGCTAAGCAAACACCGGTAACTAAGCCAACGTATCCAGTACCAATAACACAAACACGCATATAACTAAATCTCACTTAATAGAAGCTATGGGGTTTTAAATCTCACATTCTCAGTAAGCTAAGATGCATTCTAATCGATTAGTCCTAATTTCCGCCTCTAGTGCGTCAGATCTAATTGACAACTTTTCCTGCAAAACAGCTGATTTTGGTTGAAGCCCCCTGATTTTGGTTGAAGCTCCCTGGGTTATGGTTTATTGCTTACACTGAAGCTAGGTGATGCTTCTCATCAGAGGTTACGCGATCGCGAAAATCCTCTATGGTGAGTTTTAACCCTTCAGATAAAGGAACGGTAGGTTGCCAGTTTAGCAAAGTTTTAGCTTTGGTGATATCAGGTTGACGACGTTTTGGATCGTCTTGGGGCAAAGGCTTAAACAAAACCTCTGAGTCAGGATTCACCATCTTCTGAATTGCCTGAGCTAATTCCAGAATAGTGTACTCATCAGGATTGCCTAAGTTTATCGGTCCAGTATGCTCGCCATTCATTAGTCGGATTAGCCCTTCGACTAAGTCAGAAACGTAACAAAAGCTACGAGTTTGAGAACCGTCTCCGTATACTGTTAGAGGCTGACCTTTGAGGGCTTGCACGACAAAATTGCTAACAACTCGACCATCATTTTCTAACATACGGGGACCGTAAGTGTTAAAAATACGAGCAACGCGAATGTCTACATTATTTTGTAAGTAGTAGTCAAAGGCTAAGGTTTCTGCAACTCGCTTGCCTTCGTCATAACAGCTGCGAGGACCAATGGGATTGACGTTTCCTCGGTAATCTTCTGACTGAGGGTGTACTTCAGGATCACCGTAAACCTCCGAAGTGGAAGCTAATAAGAATCTCGCATTTACTCGCTTGGCTAACCCCAGCATATACAGGGTTCCCATGACATTGGTTTTGATCGTCTTAACAGGATTGTGCTGGTAGTGAATCGGTGAAGCGGGACAAGCGAGGTGGTAAATTTGGTCTACTTCCAATCGAATTGCTTCAGTGATGTCGTGGCGGATCAGTTCAAAATAAGGATTATCTAACCATTTGAGGAGATTTTGCTTACGACCAGTAAAGAAGTTATCTAAACATATAACTTCATGTTTTTGAGCCATTAAGCGATCAATCAGATGGGAGCCGATGAAACCAGCACCACCTGTAACCAGAATTCTCATATGGACTGTACTCTTTAAAAATGGAACCAATCCTAAGCTAACCTTGACTAATTACACTGTCCAGAGCTGTTTTTTTTATGAAGTTAAAACAAAATATTTATTGGTTGTTGGTTAACTTGCCGCATCTTACTAGAGACGTAGCCTGCTACGTCTCTACCAGTTAGAAAACTATCATATTATTCTTGCTCCAGGCGCAACACTGCCATGAAAGCTTCTTGGGGCACATCAACTGTTCCCACTGATTTCATCCGTTTTTTACCCTTTGCCTGCTTCTGTAGCAGTTTTTTCTTACGGCTGATATCACCGCCGTAGCACTTAGCAAGAACGTCTTTACGTAAAGCTGGAATATGCTCGCTAGCAATTACTCGGCTGCCAATCGAAGCTTGAAGGGGAATTTTAAATTGGTGGCGGGGAATCAATTCTTTAAGTTTTTCCACTAGGGCGCGACCAACATAGTAAGCTTTGTCTCGGTGGACAATCATTGCCAAAGAATCAACAGCATCGCCATTAATCAAAACATCTAGTCTGACGAGGGCGTTTTCTCGATAGCCGATGAGATGATACTCCATGCTAGCATAACCGCGCGATCGCGACTTGAGCTGATCAAAAAAGTCGGTCACTACTTCTGCTAGGGGCAATTCATAGACCACAGTTGTCCGCCCTTGAGTTAGGTACTTCATGTCCTTAAATTCTCCCCGCCGACTTTGACATAATTCCATAATTGTGCCTACATAGTCTTCTGGAGTAATCATCTCTACTTGGACATAGGGCTCAGCAATTTTTTCTCTTTCTTGGGGTGGAGGTAAGGTACTGGGGTTGTCGATTTCAAAGACTTCGCCACTGTTGATAGTTACTTGATAAACCACAGATGGTGCTGTGGTGATTAAATCCAGATTATATTCTCGCTCTAGCCTCTCTTGCACAATTTCCATGTGCAGTAAACCCAAAAAACCACAGCGGAAACCAAATCCCATGGCACTGGAAGTCTCCGGTTCATAGTTGAGAGCGGCATCATTCAGTTTCAGCTTATCGAGAGCCTCTCGTAAATCTTTATACTGGTCAGAGTCTGTAGGGAATAAGCCACAAAACACCATTGGCTTAGCTTCGGTGTAACCGGGTAATGGTTCTGGTGCAGGGAAAGCTGACAGAGTGATTGTGTCACCAACCCGAGCATCTTCTACAGCTTTAATCGCTGCTGCCAAATAACCTACTTCACCAGCGTGCAATTCTTCCACTTGTACTTGGGTAGGGGAGAGCACGCCCAGTTCATCAATTTCGTACTCCTTACCTGATGCCATCAAGCGAACGCGATCGCCTTTTTTGAGGGTGCCATCTACTACCCGGAAATAGACAATGACCCCCCGGTAAGGGTCATAGTAGCTGTCAAAAATCAAAGCCCGTAGTGGTTGTGCTACTGTATCTTGAGGTGATGGCACCAGATGCACAATCGATTCGAGAATTTCCTCAATGCCGAGGCCTTCCTTTGCCGATGCCCTAATTGCTCCGCTACAATCGAGACCAATGACTTCCTCAATTTCGCTGATCACTCGCTCAGGGTCAGCTCCAGGCAAGTCTATTTTATTCAAAACCGGTATTATTTCCAGGTCATGCTCTAGGGCTAAGTAAACATTCGCTAGAGTTTGAGCTTCAACTCCCTGAGACGCATCTACAACTAATAATGCCCCTTCGCAAGCGACGAGCGATCGCGATACCTCATAAGAGAAATCGACATGACCAGGAGTATCGATTAAATTAAGGACATATTGCTCACCTTCATCGGGGGTGTAGTTCATCCGCGCTGCTTGCAGCTTAATCGTAATGCCCCGCTCCCGCTCCAAATCCATGTTGTCGAGAAACTGTTCTTTCATCTGGCGAGCATTGACTGTTCCAGTAGCCTGTAGTAGGCGATCTGCTAGGGTAGACTTACCGTGGTCAATGTGGGCAATAATTGAAAAATTACGAATTCTGGAGACAGAAACGTCAGTCATAGTGATTGAGGATAACAAGAAAGAACTGGCAGAGTGCAGATTCAGTAGTACTTAATGTATTTTAATGTTTCTGCTTTGAAGGTGTGAGTGTTATGAGTTGTAATAGCCTAACCCAAAGGTGTTACTTAAATCCATTGGAAATACTAGATTAAACATTGACTCGCCCATTCCTAGTTATCATAAAATGTAGATTAGGGAAACCAACAATTTTTATGAATGATCGCGCTCATACTCAAGAGAGTTTGCTCTCTAACTCCGCTGATAACCGTCAACTAGCTAACTCTTCCCTCAAGCGCACAGCTGACAAGGAAGAAATTTCAATCCATTTGGATGCAGAACTCTTAGAGCAAATCAAGCACCTGACTAATGATCCGAGTAAGGTAATTGAAACGGCAATTCGTCAGTGGCTCAGAGGTGAGCGGGAGCGGGATGATGACCTCACTCGTACCTTCGATAGAAATCCGCCTGTACCACCGCGAGGAGAGTGGAACGATTGAAATAAGGTAAGCAAAACTGCTTAAATTGATTAACTGTCCTCTAGGTGTGGGGCAATTGCTGGCGGAATTTATCCTAAACCAAACCAACCAATCCTTCTATCGCTTGCAGTTTCCAGGTTTTTATATTATGGGAGCATCTCAATTGTTAAAAAAATCTGGAGAAAAATCCGGAAAGCTACTACAAGCTGTGGTAGCAAAGTGTACTTCTACAAAAATGAGATGCCAACCTTGTGATGACTGCTACTACTAATTCTCCCGGAGCTGAATGTCACCCTATGGACTCTCCTACGTTAGCACCAGGCAAGTCTAGCTTTTTGCAGGAGTTAGGAGCTGAGCTTGCGTTTACTCAGGACATATCTGGTCAATACCTCTCTTTTTACTGGCAAGAAGCCTTAGAATATGGTTTGACCCAGGAAAAAGTGCTGAGACTGCCCCTCAAAGATAACTTCTGTCCCATCGCCCTTGAGGCGTATCGGGAACAAATCCAGCGGGTTCTAGAGCTCAAAACTCCCCAAAGATGTATCCATGCTTTTGGTTACCAAGGGCAATCTTTCCCCTTTGAGTTGGTAATCAGCCCGATTGTGCAAGCTGGTGACAAGGCCACAACTGTTTTAGTTATGGGGCACTTGTTGCCTCACGAATCAGTACAGTCGGCAATCGACTCCCTGGTACCCATAAGTCTAGATCCGAATCAAAAGCTACTCACTAAGATTGCCAGGAAGATTCGTCGTACCCTGGACTTGGATACCATCTGGCGGGAAACTGTCACTAGCCTGGGGAAAGCACTCCAAGTTAGTCGCTGTATCATCTGTTCCTACAAACCAGAACAGCCGAAAGTTACAGTAGAAGCCGAGTATTGCCAAAAACCTTTTCAATCAATTTTGGGTAGACAGCTGGAGCTCGAAGCAGAACCAGACTTAAAGCAAGCTCTATTAATTAGTGAACCAGTGGTGGTAGAGCAACTGACCAGCGATCATTTCCAGCAGCAGTCCGTACTAGTGGTTTCAACTTCTTATCAAGATGAACCGAATGGAGTAATTAGCTTACAACAGTGCGACCGCCACCGTCAATGGAGTGAGGCAGAAATTGAGTTAGTGCGAGAGTTGGCTCAACAGGTTGGCACAGCGATCGCTCATGCTACCTTGTACCAAGAGTTGGAATGGGCTCGTGAGCAGGCAGAAAAAGCTTCCCGCCATAAAAGTGAGTTCCTCGCTAGCACAACCCATGAGCTACGTACTCCCCTCAATGGTATTATCGGTAGTCTGAAGTTGATCCTCGATGAAGTAGTCGATGATCCAGAGGAGCAGACTGAATTTATTGATGTTGCCCACACTTCAGCCCTCCATCTGCTGGAAATTATCAACGATATTTTGGATATTGCCAAAATTGAAGCTGGCAAAATGGAGCTGGAGTTAGATCAAGTCAAGCTTGAGGGATTGATGGAGGATGTGGATAGATTTACCCGAAATCAGGCACAGCAAAAAAACCTGAGTCTCAATTTTGAACTACCTAATACCCGTGATGACGTTATTGTCTTCGGCAACTACCAGAGGA
>JAAHHL010001310.1 GCA_010672185.1 Caldora sp. SIO3E6
GCCTCCTGCCTCCTGCCTCCTGCCTCCTGCCTCCTGCCTCCTGCCTCCTGCCTCCTGCCTCCTGCCTCCTGCCTCCTGCCTCCTGCCTCCTGCCTTCTTATGCTATTGTTGAGACAACTCCTGGGAACGCTGGAGATAAATTCGAGCAGTTTTATCTTGGGGGGCAAGCTCTAAACACCCTTGAAATAAAGTTGTGGCGGAACGAAACCTTTTGAGATGGTAGTTTAAAACAGCTTCTTCAAACAGTGCTTTAGTTTTCAGCTTACCTGCTTTGATTTCTGGAGCATCAGCCTCGAAAACTTCAAACACAGACACCGCTTTAGATTTGCCTTTCACTTTCAACTTATCGATAAAACGCAGGGGATATTTACCTGGTTGAACCAAACTAGTGAAAGTATGGTGAGAAATCAGCAGAGATACCCCATATTCCTTAGTGAGTCCTTCCAAGCGAGAGGCTAAGTTAACCGCATCACTAATTACAGTACTATCCATATGGGTATTACCTCCCACAGTTCCTAACATCATTAAACCTGTATTGATACCAATGCCAATTTCTAGTGGGAGATACCCTACTTGTTGTCGATAGGAATTATAGCTTCTGAGGCGTTTGAGCATAGAAATTGCCCCTTTCACTGCATCATCAGCTTCACCATTAAACAACGCCATTATGGCATCGCCAATATATTTGTCAATAAAACCTTGATTGGCAATAATTGCCGGTTCCATATGGGAAAGATAACTGTTGATAAAGCGAAAATTTTCCTCGGGAGTCATCCTTTCCGAAAGAGTGGTAAAGTTCCGAATATCGGCGAAGAGTACCGACATGTCCTGCTGCACTTGATCCCCTAATTGGACATCAGCAATGTTGTCTTTCTTCAGTAAATGGAGGAATTGACTGGGGACAAAACGAGAGAAAGCTTGATTAAGTTCAAAGAGTTCATTAGTAAACTTTTCTCGTTCAGCTTCGGCTTGTCTACGCTCAGTGATATCTTCCACAAAACCTTGATAGTATAACAATTTTCCTTGACTGTCATAGACCGAGCGAGCATTCTCAGAAATCCAGATTATACTTCCATCCTGGCGATATATTTGAGCTTCAAATCCCTCGACTTGACCCTTTTGTTCCATGCTTTGGATAAATTCTTGACGACGGTTAGGGTCACAATAAAGCTGTTGTCCGATGTTGGTTATATCGGCAATTAAGGCATCGGGGGAATCATAGCCATAAATTTTTGCCAAAGCTGGATTCGCATTCAGATAATGTCCGTCGGTAGTTGTCTGAAAGATCCCTTCTAGGGCATTTTCAAAAATACTACGATACTTGTGCTCTGCTTCCCGTTGTGACTTGCGGTAATAGTAATCGGTGATGGTTATAGCTGAAATAATCAAAGTCAGTAAGGAAGGTACTATCGGTAGCCACCAACCACTCAGAAAAATAAGATAAGTTCCTGTTAAACTCAAACCACTGGCAAGGAATGTGCCACTACTGAGGAGCAGCAGCGGAGGTAAACCTTTATTCCTTAATTGTTTGCTTTCTAATAACAGCCAACTTCCTGCTGCACCGATAAAAGAGCAGCATAAAACCTCTAACCATTCTATGGGAGTTGGTAAAACCTTAATAAAAGGTCGTCCATCAAGAGCTCCACTGAGGATTTGGCTAGTTAAATTAGCTTGAATCACCACCCCTGGCATCCGATGGGGATTAGTAAAGAAACTGCTATCATAGGGTGTGTAAAATAAGGAATTAGTACTCTCGGCTGTCGAACCAATTAGGAGGATGCGATCGCGTATTTTTTCGGTGGGAACTCGATTAGCTAAGACATCCCTCATCGACACCGTATCGAAATTTTGTTTTTCTCCCCGAAAGTTTAATAAAATCTGATACCCTTGAGCGTCAGCACGGGTATAACCTCCATCATTGCTGTTAAAAGGAACAAAATAGGCTTTTCCCAGACGATAGTGCTGCTTTTCGGCATCCGCCACTTCCAATTTAATACCTTCTTTTTCCAGATACATTATTGCCAGACGCACCCCTAAACTTAATTGCAATCCTTCATCCTCTGTTTTGATGGAAATCAAACTCCTGCGGATTTTGCCATCAGCATCTAAAATCAGGTCAGCAAAGTTCACTTGTCCTAAATCTTTCAAAGTTGGTGGTGGGGCAATGGGATTGCCTACCTGCTTCTCCGTACCAATTAAGTTAGGGGTAGACTTCATTACTTCTACCCATTGCTGATATCCTGGTTCTACGGGCAAATCTCGATACACATTTAAACCAATAGCTCTAGGTTGCGCCGCCTTGAGTTTTGTAATCAAATCAGCCAAAATTGCATCAGGTATAGGCCATTGTCCCACCACCAACTTTGA
>JAAHHL010001311.1 GCA_010672185.1 Caldora sp. SIO3E6
CGAAATTTAGTTGGGTCATGGGACCTTGGTTAAGACCTCTGCCAAAAAGTTCGCCACCTCCAATAGCAATGCGAGATTGGATGAGGTGATATCCTGCTCCTAAGGGGTCTTCATCCGGGTTGAGAAAGGAAGTTAACCTACTTTTTTGATAGTCTTTGAGTATTCCCCAAAAGATATTTCCCAATTGACCTGAAATCAGATTAACCGCTAAAATTCCTAAAGTAACTAGCCCTTTCAAAGGTATGTTCTCCCAGGGCAAGGGTATGGTACGCCAAGCAAGAAAAGCAATCAAACCTGCCCAGAAAAACCATCCGGGTAAAAATAAGTTGAACAGGATTGCTGAAATTAGTGGAGAAACTAACAGAACTAACCATCCAGGATGAGCATTACCCCAGTAAAGCATCCCCAGAGTAATGGCTCCAAACACCAAGGATGTTCCTAAATCCGGTTGTAAAAATACTAATGCCCAAGGAATCACTGTTACACTTAGAGCTCTAAAAACAGCGGAAATGGTAGAAGCTGGTCTTGCGTGTAAAATCGCCGCTAGGGTAATAATTAAGCCTAATTTGGCAAACTCTGAAGGTTGGAGGTTAAAACCACCAATCGTAATCCAACGCTGAGCACCCTTAGCAGTTGCACCAATAATCATCACTGCGATTAAGGACAAATTAGTGATTAAGTAAATAATCCAGTGCCATTGAATCAGTACTTCATAACGCGATCGCGCAATGAATAGTGCCAATAGTAAACCAATACCGCCAACTACCCAATGGGACAACCAAACTGTCAGGCTTTGATTAAGCTCAGTAGTATGAATCATTACTCCTCCAAAGAGGGTAAGAGCAATAACTAAGCCTAACAGTAGCCAATCTACTTCTTTCCAAAACGCTAGGGGAGATTTCCAGTGAGTAAAAGTTAGTGACTTTTGCAGCATATAAAGCAGTTAAGTTCCTTGTGCATTGTGAACGGTTGTGTCTAGTGCTTTGAAGGCAGGAGGCAGAAGGCAGGAGGCAGAAGGCAGGAGGCAGGAGGCAGAAGGCAGAAGGCAGGAGGCAGAAGGCAGGAGGCAGAAGGCAGGAGGCAGAAGGCAGGAGGCAGGAGGCAGGAAGGAAAGCTTTTTAACCTTTTTTCACGCTTTGGGTTATTTCCATGCCCACTGCACTAGTTATGGTTTTGTTGCTTGCATTGATTTTACACACCCAGCATACTATGTCTATAGTTGCTCGCTTCTGATTTCCCCACTCTGGTGATGGGATTTTCTGGAGCAACTCCTATAACAATTAGCACACTCAGGCAGTAGTTTCAGGAAATTCGACAACCGTTAAAGTAAATTTAATTACCCGCCGACGTTCAATATTGGCTCCAATCGAATAAAACCTAACACCTAATACCTAACACCCAATGGTGACAAGTTAAAAAGTCGTGCATTTTGTCAACTCCCATATATGGCGTAGTGGTTCTAAAAAAAACCTATATATGGAAATACTCCAAGGGTTAAGGAAAATTGTATTCTTCTTCCTCCGCTCCTCCGCTCCTCCGCTCCTCCGCTCCTCCGCTCCTCCGCTCCCTTGACAACGACATCTTTACCTTAACTTGTCACCAATGCCTAACACCTAACACCTACTTGCCACTAAGGGCAGCAATCGAAACTTTAGCAGCAATTTGCTGAGCGATCGCAGTTAATGCCTTAGCTGACTCCGACTCAGGCTGAGCAACGACAATCGGTAATCCTTGATCTCCTCCCTGCCGTAAAGAAATCTCTAGGGGGATACAACCGAGCAAAGGAATTTCGAGTTCTTTCGATGTCTTCTCACCACCTCCAGAACCAAACAAGTCGTACTGTCGGTCTGGCAGGTCTGGTGGAATAAAATAGCTCATATTCTCCACAATGCCCAATACCGGTACTCCCATCTGCTGAAACATCTTTAAGCCTCGACGGGAGTCTAGCAATGCCACGTTTTGCGGTGTTGTCACAATCACAGAGCCTGCCATGGGCACTGCCTGGGTTAAAGTTAATTGAGCATCCCCAGTTCCTGGTGGCATATCCACAATCAAATAATCTAATTCACCCCATGCCACCTGATAGAGAAACTGGCGAATCACCCCATTCAACATTGGTCCTCGCCAAACTACTGGTTGATCCGGGTCAATCAAAAAACCCATAGAAACTAGCTTAACACCGTGGTTAAAAGCCGGTTCGAGTACATCTCCTTGTTGAGTTTTTTGTACCGTTACCTTGGCATTTTCTAATCCCAACATGGATGGAGCATTAGGACCATAAATATCAGCATCAATGAGACCGACTTTCGCCCCTGTATTAGCTAGAGCTACTGCCACATTCACTGCTACAGTACTTTTACCAA
>JAAHHL010001312.1 GCA_010672185.1 Caldora sp. SIO3E6
TACCAAGTAAACCAGTTATAACAGGAGGTCATAAGTTATGCTGAAACTTACTTATACAGAAAATGGCTTTTGCTTGGAGCTGTTGGCTCAACCATTAGAAGAATGGGTGAATACACGAGTAATGCTGGCGCTGCGAGCCGGAACCAGCCTCTGTATTGAACCAAGCAATGCTTCCTTTTTGCTCCCAGCTGATTTACCGCAGCTCCAAGCCTTGGAGCGACAAGGGCAAACCGAAGAAGCGATCGCTCTGTGTCTGTGTGATGCTGATTATGTGGAAATCAGTCTCCAAGGAACTTGGCTGTCTTCAGATCCTGACTCTGAAGAAGGTATCTTTGTTACGATGATGAGCCACACCGTTGAGTTCTTTCTCTTTAAACTTTGGCAGGAAGCCCAAATGATGACTTCTGTCATTAGTGAATAATCCAGGGGGCATAGTTAAGTAGCTATGCTCTCTTTTTTTTATAGCAACCGCCAAGGTGATTAGGACAAGGGGCTTTTAGGACAAGGGGCTTAAGCCCCTTGTTATAGCGCTACGCGCTGGCGTATTTATACCAACCGCCAAGGCGATTGGGACAAGGGGCTTAAGCCCCTTGTTAACTTACCTTACTTGAAAATGTCTTAACCGCCCTGGCGACTGCTATACAAATACTCCCATTGCATCTGTCTCATACTGAGTACCGTTCATTAAAGCTGTAACGATACCAGCGAGTACTGCGATAACTTGCCCTACCTGAGAATGTCTTAACCGCCCTGGCGAATGCTATAATTTTCATTTTTTTGTAACGTTTTTTAGGTGATTATTACAGTCTATATTCCACTTTTGCAACTGTCATAAGTGATAATTTTTAATAAAGTATAATAAATAACAATATTAACTTAATCTAAATTTAAGAACTAAAATAAAAAAAAAATACGTCAATACATAGTACTGTATTTTTGTTTTTTTACATTGTTCCGTATTCTACTTCTGGCCTTGCTCGCAACTGCTATCTTTGATACAATTGTGATTCTTTCAATTCCTGATTATGTATCAATTTCTCAATAATCAAGGAAAAAATCGGGACAAATAAATTTTCATCGGCTAACATAAGCAGTTAATTGGACAAAATTTTATACTCCGTTGTGACTTGATAGTGATTAATATGAACATAAGCAGTTTTAGACCCTGGCTATGCCTGTAAGAGCAGATTCAATAACTCTACAACGTGCAAGTAATGCCAGAAGCCGTGACCAAGGTATTGGGATTTTCAACAGAGGTAATTTTGTTGCTTCTTACTTTTGAGGGATGGCTTATCTTAACCCTTTTATGATTTAACCTCTTGCCCAAACCAGAGAAACCATACTGCTTTCACCATTAGATTTTCCGAAACGGAGTTAAGCCAAAAAAAATACCCACACAGTCTAGTGTGACAATTTCAGTTTTTTTAGTAGCGATCTAGGAGCTTAGCTCACAAACAAAGTCGTTAATTTTTTCAATAATTTCCTGGCATCTACATCTAACAGGTGCATTTACTAACCTGTAGTGATAGAAAGCCAACATGAATAATTTCAACTCAAGTATTCTCAGAAATCAGGTTCCTTGTGACGAAAACAACGAAATATCAGTATTTCCTCAGAAGAAACTGGGTGTCTTAACTGACAAAGATGCAGCAATGCTAGTGGTTATTGACCCCAGAGTCGAAGCATACCAGATGCTAGCAGAAGGGGTTCACCAAGGGGCAAATGTTCTAATTCTTGACCCTAGTCAGGATGGTATTGAGCAAATTACTCAAACTCTAGCTAGGTATCCTGCTTCCACTAGTCTCCATATTGTTTGCCACGGTGCTCCAGGAACCCTGCATTTGGGGGACACATTTCTCAATGGAGCAAACTTGGAGCAATACCGCCAGCAGTTGCAAACTTGGGAAGTGGCTGAGATTTTTTTCTATGCCTGCAACCTAGCTGCTGAAGTAATCCCTAGATCTCAATCCTTTCTTAGTCGCTTCCACCAGCTGACTGGTGCTAAGATTGCCGCTTCGGCTAATAAGATTGGTAATGCCCTCAAAGGTGGTTGTTGGTATTTAGAACATCAAATTGGTCAGATTGCCAGTGGACTGGCGTTTGGTTCAGCAGTGATGCAGGCATATCCTGGTGTTTTACCCGTCAATGTGTTTCCATTAAATCTGACTACTAGTGAAGACGGAACCCAGGGAATGTTTGCGATCATTCTCACTGGTCCTATACCCACTGAGCAGGTTTTCGTTTCCGTTAATCTTACTGACTCTTCAGAAGGCACTCTTGATCTTCCCAGCAACTTATTGGTCTTCAATCCTGGCGATCCTCTGTTCCAATTTGTCACGGTTACTGGTGTAGATGATGCGA
>JAAHHL010001313.1 GCA_010672185.1 Caldora sp. SIO3E6
ATATATGGGAGTTGACAAAATGCACCACCCTTTAACTTGTCACCAATGACACTGCGATCGCATAATTTGTGAGAAATATGGTAGAGGCAATTCATGAATTGCCTCTACTTCAAGCGCTTTTCACCTTAAGTTGACACCAATGCCTAAAACCTAAAACCTACCACCTAAGTAGGCTTGGATAATTACTTGTAAAACCTCTCCCCCAACCCCTCTCCTACCAGGAGAGGGGAGTCTTCCCCCTTCCCTTGTAGGGAAGGGGGTTAGGGGGTTAGGTCTCTTTTTATAGTTAATTTTGTCCACCTACTTAACACCTAACACCTAACACCTAACCTTAGGGAAGTTCTGTTTTAATATGAACTAATAGAGCATCTATATTAAAGAATTGCTTGAGCCTATTAAGTGAAGCTTGAGCTAATTGAGGAGGTAGCAATACCACAGTGATAATTTTTAGCAAAGCTTTCCAGATAACTCGCTTCTTGAGCAGACTAGGGTCATTAACTAGAGCCTGATACAAAAATCGAATGGCAGCTAAGGCTCTGGGTTTGGCTGGATAAGATTCAATAGCTTTGACAGTAAGGCTCTTATAAATGTTAGCAAGGCTAGGCTGCTTTAACTTCTGTAGAGAGGGAGGAGCCTGAGAAAAGGCTCTTTCGAGAACTTGTAAGCAGGCTACTTCCATTTTCCAGACATTAGTAGACATAGAACCAGCAGAGGTGCGATATAATATCTGAGGGACAGGTATAGCGACAAAGTGATAGCAAGCCGCCAAACGTAGATACAGATCCCAATCTTCCGCTGGGGTAAGAGATGCCTCAAAACCACCAACTTCATCTAATGCTTGTCTACGAATTAAAGGATTGGAGCCATTATCCAAAAAATTCACTAATAACAGATTTGCCAAGGCATCACCATTAACAGTAACGTGACCACTAGGGCGTAAGAATTTACTGGATTCATCGATAAAATCACTCCAACTGTAGGCAACCGCAGCTTGAGGATTTTCTTGTAGCGCTCTCAATTGGGTTGCTAGCTTATCCGGAGTCCAGAGGTCATCAGCATCAAGAAAGGAGATATATTCCCCCTTAGCCTGGGAAATTCCTCGGTTGCGGCTGATAGCTTGACCCCCATTGGGGTAAGAGAATATTTTCAATCGTGGTTCTGATATGCTAGACAAAATCTCCAAAGTTGAGTCTTGTGAACCATCGTTAATTACAATCAATTCCCAGTCAGAAAAGGTTTGATTATAGACGGATTCAATGGTTTCCCGAATCGTCTTTTCACCGTTGTAAACTGGAATAATTATAGAAATTAGTGGCATAGTGTTTAGGTGTTAGGTGTTAGGTGTTAGGTGGTAGGTAGGAGGTAGGAGGTAGTAGGTGGTAGGTTTTAGGTGGTAGGTTTTAGGTGGTAGGTTTTTATGCCAATTATCAATGCCCAATGCCCAATTCTCAAACAACAAACAACAAACAACAAATGACAAACAACAAATGACAAACAACAAACTAAAACGGTTCATAACGAAAACTAGGTAAAGCGTTGATATTGTAATGTTGACTCACTTTGGTTAACAACCTTTGAGCCTGTTGAGGTGGCAGGAGAATCACCGCCATAATTTTGAGCAAAACTTTGACAAAGTATCGTGTCTTGAGTAACTTGGGTTCATTTTTGAGGACACACCAGAGAAATTTAGCAGCTACTAAACCTCTGTTTCTTGCAGGAGTACCCTCGATAGCTTTGAAGAGTAGGTATTTGTAAAAATTACCAAAACTGTAGGGTTTTAGGTGTTGTAGAGATTCAGGAGCCTTGGCAAAAGCTCGTTTTAGGACTTGTAAACCAGCAGCTTCTAGCCGCCACACATTGGTAGACATGGAACCAGCAGATGTGCGATATAGTACCTGTGGGCTGGGCACAGTAACAAAATGGTAATGAGCTGCTAACCGTAACCACATATCCCAATCCTGGGAGTTGGTAAGGGACTCATCAAAACCACCGACTTTGGTCAAAGCCTGAGCGCGGATTAAGGGGTTGGAGCCATTTTCCAAAAAATTGATCAATAATAGGTGGGCATAAGCATCTCCATTAACACTGAGGTGAGTGCCTTGACGTAAAAATTGACCTGCTTCATCGATAAAATCAGTCCAGCTATAAGCCACCGCTGCTTGAGGATTTGCTTGTAGTGCCTGCAATTGGGCTTCTAGTTTATCGGGAGTCCAGAGGTCATCGGCATCAAGAAAGGAGATATACTCGCCCCTAGCCTGAGCAATGCCTCGGTTACGGCTAGCAGGCAATCCAGCATTGGGATAGGAAAGCACCTTTAGGCGGATATCTGGGATATTTTCTACTATCTCTAAGGTGGAGTC
>JAAHHL010001314.1 GCA_010672185.1 Caldora sp. SIO3E6
GGAATTGGGAATTGGGAATTGGGAATTGGGAATTGGGAATTGGGAATTGGGAATTGGGAATTGGGAATTGGGAATTGGGAATTGGGAATTGGGAATTGGGAATTGGGAATTGGGAATTGGGAATTGGGAATTGAGAATTGGGAATTGGGAGCTACACTCTAATATGGTCAAGATATCTAGTAATCAAATACAAATGACAAATGACCAATGACCAATGACCAATGACCAATGACAAACAACCAATAACAAACAACCAATAACAAACAACAAATGACTCAAAGAATTTTTTCTAGTCCATAAAGCAGGGATTTGAGCTGAGTGATTTTGCGAATTGCTAGTAGTACTCCTGGCATAAATGAAGACCGGTCTGTGGTATCGTGACGCAGGGTGTAAATTTGACCAGGAGAACCAAAAATTACTTCCTCATGGGCAATGAAACCGGGTAAGCGGACGCTATGGATACGAATGTTATCATCAGCGATACTGCCCCTGGCACCAGCTAATTTTTCGGTTTCTTCCACAAGAGGAGAATTATAGGTTTTACCTAGTCCTGCCATCTGTTGAGCAGTCTGTATCGCAGTACCGCTGGGAGCATCAGCTTTTTGATTGTGATGGAGTTCGATAATTTCCACATGATCGAAGTATTGGGAGGCTTGAACCGCTGCCTGCTGTAGCAAAGCCATGCCAATGGAAAAGTTGGGAATAATTAAGCAACCAGTGCTGGCTTTTTCCGCAAAGTCAGCCAACTCTTGAATTTCCTCTGAAGAAAGTCCGGTGGTGCCAACTACAGGTCGAACACCGTAAGCGATCGCAGAGCGGACGTTATCATATACACTGTTGGGGTGGGTAAAATCCACCATAACCCCTTGGGTTTCTTCCTGGGTAGCAAGTACCAGAGTTGCCTGTAGGTCATTGAGAACCGGAATTTCTACAGGTCCGCACCCAACTACTTCACCGACATCCTGCCCGAGGTAATCCGGGTTGTTGTCGATCGCTCCAATTAAAGTCATGTCGGAAGCACTAGACACGGCTTTGATGACCTCACGACCCATTTTGCCACAAGCACCGTTGACCACTACTGGGATAGAAGATTGATTAGACATAATTCTAGGGTATCCTTGAGAACACTCAAGCGAATTTTAACCGAAGCTAGGGACATGATGTTAGGCTTCATTAATTAATAATGGATAATGGATAATGGATAATGGATAATGGATAATGGATAATGAATAATGGATAATGGATAATTACAAGAAGGTTAAAACCTCGCTTGATTGAGTATAAGGAAATCTACTCGTACTTTTTTCTCCTTAAAAGGAGAGGCTTTAAACCAGATTGATTAATTATCAATTATCCATTATCAATTATCCATTATCAATAGTCAGTTGCTCTAAAGAATCAGAAATTTCGACTAACAGTGGTGTTGGCTGGTGGATTTGCCTGGTTGAGTCTGGAAGAGCCGCAACAGATGCCGCTGTACGCTGGGCAATTTCTGTTAATGGTTCTGGTTTTTGTAAGCTTTTGCCTTGTTGCATTACCAATTGCAGCAAGGGTTGCTCATTTGTCAAGCAAGATTCCGATACCAATCCCAAACGGTCTTTACTAATTTTACCCTCAGCAAATTGGCGATAGATTTGTTTGCGTCCTGGATAGGTTACTTTGTTAGTGGCACGTTTCATCGTCGCAATACCATCAATTTCCACTAGCTTGTATACTCCATTGACAGGATTACCAGTTACCAGCTTAGTTCCTAATCCATAGCCGTCGATAGGGGCACCAGCTATTTGGAGTTTGGCAATTTCATACTCATCCAAATCACCACTGGCAAATATCTTCACCTTTGGCAAAAGCGATCGCACTTTCTGGGACAATTTCACTAAATCCCCAGAATCTAAACGTATACCTGCTACTTCTATGTCCCCAGATTTTACCCGTTCAGCTAACTGCTCGACGGCTGCAATGGTATCGTAGGTATCAACTAATAAAGGAGCATGGGGAAAATAGCGTCCAAAGGTAGTAAAAGCATCCTGCTCACTGCCAGAGGTTGCTGCAATTGCCATTACTAAAGCATGAGCCATAGTTCCACTGGGCTTTTGCCCTAATTTCAGTGCTGCCAGCACATTCGATGTGGCATCCAATCCCCCGGCTAAAGCTGCTCGTGCAGCCCAAACTGCTCCCTGGGGACTAAAAGCTCTCCTAGTACCAAATTCTAGTAATTGAGTCTGGGAGCCTGCCACGTCTCGCAGCCGTGCTGCTTTGGTAGCAATCAAGGTTTGATAGTTAATGGTATTTAACAGGTAAGTTTCCACCAACTGCGCTTGCCACAGGGGAGCATCTACCCGCAGCAACGGCTCATGA
>JAAHHL010001315.1 GCA_010672185.1 Caldora sp. SIO3E6
TTTAGTATTGTACGAATTACTTTATATATAAGCGCACACCTTTCCTATTGTGAAATAATAATAGCAAAAAACAACACCTTAGGCAACCCACTCAATTCCCAATTCCCAATTCCCAATTCCCAATTCTTAATTCTTAATTCTTAATTCTCTACTTCCCCAAACGAGTGTCCTGCCAAGCACTACCCACACCTTGAATTACACCGCGAACAACCAAACCAATACCTCTACCAATTACTTGAGTCAGGAAGTACACCACACCCCTACCAGCCCAGGCAACAGTAGCTCGTAAACGGGGCGAAATCGCATCTCGTAGTTCATAAGCTATACTCACCACAAAGGATAAGCCTTGAAGCTTTTCCAACTCTTGAGTTCGAGGAGCATAGATGGCAGTGGGTTTGATACCAGTATCAGTCAGAACCAACAAATGATGACGACTCTCGAAAATTGCTTCTGGTTCATCTAGTAATTGTAATTTGCGATATCTCCAAGATAAATTATTGCGAAAGCGAGCTATATCTCTTGAGGAAATTAGCTGTTGGTTATAAAAATTTTGCTTAATTGCTTCAACATCAGCAAAGTGATTTAATAGGGGACTAACGACCCCATTAGCCAGTTGAATAATCAAATTTTGGAGTAAAATTCCTGACCGGGTAAGGGCTTCAGGGGTTTGAGCAGGATAAGAGACATTATCAATGATTAATGGTGTCTCAAATAACTGATGAGCAAATAGCTCTACCACGAAGGGAATCCGGTCCAAAATGTCCCCTTTGACAGCAGCACCATCCCTGAGTAAAACATCAACTACTGCCAATTCTCGATTACCCCAGGGCAAGGTATAGTACCTACCAAAGAAATCCATAACTGATACTTGCCACAAATCCTGCAAAATAAGCGATCGCTTCTCGGTTAGCTGTTCCATCGTTATTTGAGAAAAGCGCAATTCTGCCAGAATTTCCTCAACTTTTTGCAAGACAATGCCCAGTAACTCTCGTTTTTTATCAGTTTGCAGAATATCAATTTCGAGGATTTCACCAGTAAGGTTGGTCAAATCAGATTGGAGTTTTGTCAAAGTAGCATCAAACGCTTGAGACGACTCTAACACCTGAGTCATCTCCGAGCTAAATCCTGAGGAAGGAACCAGTATTCCCTGCTGCCGAGAAATAGTCAATCGAGAATCTCTTCCTTGTCTTCCTTGTCCTCCTTGTCCTCCTTGTCCTCCTTGTCTTCCTTGTCCTCCTTGTCCTCCTTGTCTCCCCTGTCTCTCTTGTCCCTCTTCTCCCCTTGCCAACACTATTACTTGAGCAGGTAACAGCTGATTCACCAGCCAACGTGCTGCCAATAGCTCTCGGCGACGTCCATTCCAGAACAACCTATCCAGATTAGCCAGGTGGGGAAATTGCAACTGTTGCTTTACCTGTACTAAAGCGTCTTCAATTTGCTGCAATCCCTGGGTGCGCAGTTGATGATGCCAGCGAGGAGAAGGTACAGATCTAGGCATCGACTGGGACAATGCTGGTAAAGTCTCCCAAAAAGATTCACCGGAGGTGAGTTGACCGATGGCTCTAACTATGCTTTCGATTGCACAACCTTTGGCACAATAACCATCCACACCAGCTTCTTGTGCTACTGCCAACTGAGTCGGGTCTGATTGGGTCGTGAGCAGTAATATTGGTAAGTTAGGGTAATCTGTCTTCAATTGTTGACATAGTGATAATTCTGCCAACTGTAGCTCCAAAATTACCAAATCTACGGCCTCTTGATTCTGCCTACGCCCTAAGATATTCCAAGCCGTTGCACTAGTATCAGCTTCAGCAACCACCTGCAAATTGGGAAACTCTTCCAAAGCAGTGCGCAAACCTAGCCGAAAGATGGGATCATCATCAATTAGGAGAATGTGAGTTAAGGGATCGCTCATAAGCAGACTGACTGATAGCTAATAGAGAGGTTGGCCAAGATTGAATCAACAGCAAAAGGACATTCAGTCAATTGTGGAACAGGCATCTTGCCTGTTCCCCTTATACATCAATTTAGATAAAAATTACTGTCTCTTCTTTAACCACCCAATCTTTAAGCCAGACCCTCAAGACTCCCAAACGCCGGAATTGGACTACCACCCATGGGAGAAAAACTCGGTAAATCAATCCTGGTGATATTCCTGTTTCTTACTGCTAGCCGGTAACTCACGCTTTGTAACTCCGTATGCAGCTGCCGGTTTTCCCTCTGCAACATTGCCACCTTTTCCCTTACTGGTATCATTCGCTCTGAAAACTTCTGCCGATATATCTGGGGCAACTCCTGTACCACCTGCTCTAGCATTCGTGAACGGTCATTTAACTCCTGTACCGACTGCCGCAACA
>JAAHHL010001316.1 GCA_010672185.1 Caldora sp. SIO3E6
CTCTTTCCCTCCACGGCGCTCTTCCGATATAGTTAGCTTTACCGTAGTAGGAACTACCGGCTATGCACCTTTAGAACAATTTTGGGGCAAGGCTGTACCTGCATCAGATCTTTACGCCTTGGGAGCAAGTCTAATTCATTTACTAATGGGGGTTGCACCAGCTGAATTACCCCAACAAAATTTACGGATTCAATGGAGCGATCGCATTTCTATTCATCCTCGCTTCACCCGGTGGATAGAAGTCTTGACTGCACCTGAGTTGGAACAAAGGTTCAGCGATGCTTCTGAGGCGCTGACAGCCTTGAGAACCAATCGTTACCCCAAAATTTGCCTGAATCAGCCTGTGGGTAGCCGAGTGAGGCTCAGAAAAACGAATGATTGGTTATCGATCAAAATGCCCAAGAAAAGGCAATCACTTCTAGAGATCATCAAACTTGCGGGTAAATTATTAGTTACAGTTTGCTCCCTACCAGTTTTGTCATTTTTCGGGTTAGCGATCGTTGTCTTGGGATTGATGATGCTTGCTGCACTTTTTAATACAAATTTTGGCATTAGTACGGCCTTAATTATACTTGTATTGGTGGTGTTTCTGGGAGTGTTATGGAAAGATACTGGTAAAGAATTGGGCAAAATTCAAGATGAAATCAACACAACAATCAGAAATTTGTTTGCTCAACATTGCCTATATTTTGACCGAGAAAATTTTATCATTGAACAGCAACTGTTTGGTTGGAGCTATCTTCGTCATATCGGACAGATTTTGGAAATAACTGAGGTTGAACAAATCTCGTATGTAGAGATAGAGCTCAAAACTCGGATGATTAGCTACTCCTTTGGTCAAGAATTAACCGAATCAGAACGCAGTTGGTTAGCTCAAGAAATTCACAACTGGCTCGATGAAGTTTGATAGTGCGATCGCCAGCCTCTCTTATCTTTCCTATAGTACCTTATTTTAGCTGGTCACGGCAGTAGGGTGCTGTTAGCGATAGCGTAACGCACCATCCTTTGGATTTGTTGGTAATTTATTGAATTTTGTAAACAGGATTGACGTTAAACCAATGACAAAGACCACCAGTTTTGATAACATAATTACCGAGCTAAACAAGTGAAAAATTTGTTTTTTTGTTCCTTAATCATCATTGGCAATAGTTTGAAAGAGGTTAGCAACGATCGCCAAAACTCGTTGAGCTAAATCGTGATTACTTTGTGTTGTTTCTTGTTTGGTCATGAAAGCCTCTCGGAGCGCGATACCTTGGCTTAAAGTATCACGATTTTCTAGGGAAATTAAATTTTTTTGGTAAAAAATCTGTAAAACCTCAGTTGGTGTTTTTGTTTCAAAATCAATTCTGTGTTCTTCTGCCATTAAGGGTATAATTGCTTCTAAAATAAAGACAGCCGAAGCAATTGCAGTCTCCCAAGCACTAAGTTTGATAATTTCTGAAGCTCTTCCTAAATATTCCCGTAGGTCTTTTTGATCACGGCGAGGATAATCATAGAAGAAAATATCTTCCACATTATCCTGAGATGTCAACCAAGTCTTTAATGTGGATTTTTGTTTGACATTTTCTATATTTGTTGCCATAATTAAATCTCCATTTAGATATAAGATATCTCAATTTTCACAGAAATAAAAGGTTGTTCGTGAGTTAATGCCAGGGAGAGCGCGGGAGAAAGATTCTCCTTGTCTGAAATGATATATAGCGATCGCTTTCTAATAATCAGATCAGTAGTTTGACGATACTCCAAAAGCGATCGCTTTTTAAATCTACAAGGCTGTCTCAATGATGTGGAATTACGTGGTAAAATCACTGTCCTCTTTCCCAACGATATCCAGCGAGAGATAGATGAAGAGTTGGATGAAACTACACGAGTAGAAGCCAATTCTTCCCTGTTAATTCCTGACCCCCAAAAAGATGAATTTGTCTTTATTGATGATGTTATTGGTAGGCAAGAAGTCCTAGTGATAGCTAGTCAAAAACCCCTGGCTCAAGCAATTTCGAGATTACGCAATCTCCGAGGGAACCAAAGGGGGCCTTTTGAGTTAACTGAACCAGTGGAAGTGATTGGTAATTTAATCGATGACTTGAGTAGAGCTCCCAGAGCTATAGTGAGATCGCAGCTAGTAAACCCTTCCACTATGGCAGCACTTTCTATCATTTATGAAGTAGTGGAAAGAAGTTGATATGCTACAAACTAGATCTACTGATTCTACAACTTGTTAGGTACATCTTTATCCCCCTAAATCCCCCTTGGAAAGGGGGACTTTGAGTACCGTAGTGGACTGACCCACCTAAAATGGTGCAATAGATTTTGGTTTCTAGTTCTTTCTTACTTGTTACTTTTTACTTGTTA
>JAAHHL010001317.1 GCA_010672185.1 Caldora sp. SIO3E6
CGGTATAGCTACCAGAACCAATGGCAACATTTTCTTGCGCCAAACAGCAATATCGGGAGTCTGACGTGTTCCCTCTAGCACATCTCGCCATCTTCCCTCATTAAATGCTTGCTCTGTAGCTTGAAACTGGGCGGCAGCTAGATACCAATCCCTGCGCCATTGTAAGATAGCAGCAGCGGATTCTTCATAAGCAGAACTATCGCTGGGAATAGATCCCGCTAAAGCGATCGCTTGCTCAAAATACCCCTCCTGATATTGTTCCCTTGCTATCTGTAACAGATTATCTCCAGAAGAGGAGGGTGCAACATAAAACAGAGAATACAACCCCCATGAGATTGCCACAAAATTAGAACTGGTTAGAGCAATTCCCATTCCTGTAAAGAACAATGGGACTTTTAAGCCTTGGTACTCTGATGGTTCTGCTTTTGCCAATTCCATGGGCAGTTGTTCAACTGTAGGGGAATTAGCAGCTAATTGCTGGGATAGCTCCTCTTGTGTCATTTCTTCTTCTTCCTTATCTTCAGCTTCTCTGAAGAAACAAGTGTTATCCCCTGATCTGAAAATAGGAGCCAGGAGCCAGGAGTCATACCAAATCCGGTTACAATAGAGAGCCGTTTTGAGCAAACCGTGAAATCCCTGTAGGGACGTTTCATGAAACGTCTCTACAATGTGGGCATAGCGGGTATATCGATACCGGATTTGGTATAAGAAGTCAGGAGAGAGATTTTCATCAATTCGTTATCAACTTCTGCTCATGGGAGTCTGACTTAGATAACTATTTCAGTAACTTACTACTCCTTCCGGAATACATGACAATTATGAATTTTTTTGCTTCTTGAGAATTTCGATAACCAGCCTCAAAAGCTCTCAAAATTAATCTCAATACCTCTACTGTGCATGGTTTCCTCAAATAACTCAGTAGAAAGAGCTTGCTCTACAGGCCAAACACCAGGTTGATTGAGTTTACCATCCAATATCAGCTGAGCCAGACTGCCAGTACCTGCACCGGCGGCAACAGCAGTATTCTGATGTACTAAGGTAGAACATACTGTGGCAGATTCCCCATCCTTGTGCCCTTGTACCTCACTGCGAATAGCTACACCAATACCACTAAAGCGATCGCTCACATCAGTCATTATGTGACTAACATGGGACAAAAACTCGATGCCACCAGGATTCTTGAGCCAAGATGAGGGAAAAATATGGGCTGCAATCCAGGTGAGGTGATTGTAAAAATCGGGAACTGAACCGAATTTGGTCATGACGGTGTTAACCTTAAAGGAGTCAACTAAGGTAAAAGCTTCTGGCATATCGAACCAGTAAACACCCGCATTACCATAGGGGGCAGGGAAAGAAATTTTTTCGCGATCGCTATAAGGTTTCACCATTTGCCACTGATTATCAATCCAAGCCTCAAAGGGTTCTTGCAAGCCGAGAAAGGTAGTCCGCATCACTGTCACTCCAGCACCACCAGAACCTGCCACTACGTAGCTCAAGTGAATCCTTTCTGCTTGATCAAGCTGTTCGACATCATGACGCACCATACTATTGGAAATGCCGGGAAAAATGCCCGAATTGACAATAGCTGTAACACCAGCAGCAGCGGCTTGGTCTTGATAAGTTAAAGCTTCTTGGGTAAAAGCACGATTGTCACTAACATCTAGATAGTTAACTCCTTGCTCAATACAAATTTGCAGAACCTTACTGTCTCGGTAAAGAAACGGACCTGCACAATGAATTACTAGATTAGCAGCAGCGATCGCTTTCTTTAAACCTTCAACATCTGCTAAATCTAGGGAGAGAAAGGTTACTGATGAGGAATTTTGTTGCTCTAGAGTATTTTTCCTTGTTTGCTGACGTCCTGTAACAGTAATTTGCGCTTGGGTATAGGCAGCTATGTCTTGTGCCACGCTGCTGCCAATTCGTCCTTGTCCTCCCAAAATTAAAACCTGGTTTGTCATTTGTTATTTGTCGTTTGTCATTTGTTATTTGTCGTTTGTCATTTGTCATTGGTTATTTGTCATTTGTCATTTGTCATTTGTCATTTGTCATTTGTCATTGGTTATTTGTCATTGGTTATTTGTTATTGGTTATTGGTTATTGGTTATTTGTTATTTGTTGTGTGGGAATCGGGAATTGATCTCCCTATCTCCCCATCTCCCCATCTCCCCATCTCCCCATCTCCCTATCTCCCCATCTCCCCATCTCCCCATCTCCCCATCTCCCCATCTCCCCATCTCCCCATCTCCGCGTCCCCGCGTCCCCGCGTCAGTAAAATATTCTACATTACTGAAAAAAACTCTAGTCGAAATCCCCGTATCGCCTTAGTCTGGAGCGATAGTGATAGGATAA
>JAAHHL010001318.1 GCA_010672185.1 Caldora sp. SIO3E6
TGCAGTGTTACTTAAGACAAAGTCTTTTAACTGCGGTGCAACTTCGATTAAACTTTGACTTACTACAGCAATTGCTTGCTTATACAAAGCTTTTTCATCGGACGATAACCATTTAGTTGCCTCTGGATTAGCCTTCAGCAAATATTGCTTGAGTTTTTCCCCATCAAGATCGATCTTTGCCAAAATCTCCGGTGTTAACTTCACCTTGACCAAAGTTTCGGCTACACTGAGCACAATAGCCTTTTTACTCTCTGGTTCCAAGTTCCTGGCTTCCTGCTCAAACAGAGGTTCGAGATCTTGTCCAATCTGTTTGGCAATTTTGTCAATCTTTGGTGATGAAGCTTCCTTAAACAACTCATCACTAGTTACAAAGTCAATTGTTTGTTGTAAGGTGGTATTCGTCAGGTCAGAATCAATATCGAGCAAATTTAAAAGATATTTAGCGACCGAAGTAACAATAATTTTCTGTAAAGTTAGAGAGAAAGACATAAGTAGAAAATAGATAAGCTAAGATTCATCTAATTTGCACCTCATTCAATCATCAGTTTCTTGTGGAACAGGCATCTTGCCTGTTATTTGTTACCCTCAACATGCAAGGTGAATGCGTCTCAGCTTACCCAGACATGGGGATAAAGAAACTCAGAGAAACTAATTTTCATAATTATAGCAGTCGCCAGAGCGGTTAAGACATTCTCAGGTAAGGCAAGTTAACAAGGGGCTTAAGCCCCTTGTCCTAATCGCCAGGGCGGTTGCTATAAAAGCTAAATTTGTTGAAAATAATCTTCAATCAACAAAATCAATTTCCTCTATGGATTCTTTGGTTTGTTGTAAATGTGTCAACATTCGAGATTCTCCGATCCACTCATCAAAGTCAAAATTATGGTCTAATTCATCATTGTTAAAGCCGGTTATCAATTCCTGTGTTGATAATTGATATTTATGTTCCAATTCCTGAAGACGTTCTTCTGTCTTTTGAATTCCTGCTTTAACGCTTTGTAGTCTTTCTGACAAAGCACTTTCAATAATTCGTCTGAGGGAATCCGGATCTTTTGACCTGATTTTGAGTTCAGCCATTATTTTTGGGAATTTTGAATTGTCGCACAGAAATTAGTATTTGTATTTCTCAATGTCTATTCTATATCCGTATCTTCCACCACTTGGAAAATTCGTCTTAAGTCTCGTGAACCGTGAAGCACACGCACAATCTCAATCCCTGGCTCTAGAAGAAGGTAGAAAATAATGTAGTTACCCACTGGAAAACTCCGCACAGAAGAAGCTAAGTCAGGACGCACTCGTCCCAACTCTGGAAACTTCGTTAGTAAGACAAACCGTTCTCGGAACTGATCAAGGACATTATCGGCAACCTGTGGATTTTCTTGAGCAAGGTAGTTCCAGATATCCTCAATATCCTGCGCTGCCTGGTGAGAAAGCTTAAATCGGTTCATAAAGCGTCTTTTTGAGCAAAATTCTTCCGTCCCCTTACCTTAATTCCCTCAAAAAAAGCTTCCAGAGACTTCTCGTCGTGTTCGGTGTACTGACCATTCTCAAGCTGCTCTATGCCGATATTGATCTCACGTCGCAATGTTTCCAACTTGAGCTGGTACACTTCCTCTTCTAGATGCTCCAATTGATCGAGAAGCTCCTGAAACGCTCGTGCTTCTTGCACTACCACTTCAGCTTTCCCGTTAACCGTCAGCACTAGGGGGGATTTTGTTGCCTTGACCCGCTCTACGTACTCTTTGGCATTTCGTTTAAAGTCAGTCAGGGTTTGAATATTCTCAAGATTAATCTTGGTTTCCATCGGATTTAATTAGGTATTTAATATAGTATCTCATTAAATGCTATATTTCGCATTGATCCCTTGTCATACCAAATCTGGTTACAATAGAGCCGTTTTGAGCAAACCGTGAAATTCCTGTAGGGACGTTTCATGAAACGTCTCTACAATGTGGGCATAGCGGGTATATCGATACCGGATTTGGTATCAATTATTGCTAAGCGTCAGGATAAAAAAAAGCGCCCTCCTTTGAAGGAGGGCGCTTTGAGTTATTTAGTTAAAAAGTTGAACAATTCTTACGCTATCCAACCTAACTAACTATTAACCGTTGATAGCAGGAGCTTGTAGTGCTACGGGAGCTGCTTCGCCTGCTGCCAAGTCTAAGGGGAAGTTGTGAGCGTTGCGCTCGTGCATTACTTCAAATCCTAAGTTGGCGCGGTTTAGCACGTCTGCCCAGGTTCCTACTACTCGACCCTGTGAGTCGATTACGCTCTGGTTGAAGTTGAAACCGTTGAGGTTGAACGCCATGGTGCTGATACCTAAAGCGGTGAACCAGATTCCAATTACTGGCCAT
>JAAHHL010001319.1 GCA_010672185.1 Caldora sp. SIO3E6
TTCATCCCTGGCGCAAGGCATCAATAATCTGAGCGTTGGCTTCTGGGAAGGAAAACTGGTCGATTTCTGCTAAGCTAACCCAGCGGATCTCGTCGCATTCAAGGGGTTGAGGAACACCTCCGAGGTGGCGACAGTAATGAACTACGAGGGTAACCTGGAACTGGCTGTAAGTATGCTCGATAGTAATTAGATGCCTGCCTACTTCAATTTCAATTCCTAATTCTTCTTGAATTTCCCGTTTAATACATGCGGTAACTGTTTCCCCTGGTTCAACCTTACCACCAGGAAATTCCCACAAACCAGCCATGAGCCCTTGATTGCGGCGGCGATCAATCAAAATTTTGCCCTGTCCATCCTGGATTACGGCAACACCGATAATTTTGTGGGGTAAGGGTAATTTGCTCATAACCTCAGGGTTTAGCGCTTGAGAAAAGTCAGACCTAGGGTAAGTTCTATTTTTCGTTCAGCATAACATTATTGAGCATAATTATATAACTTAGCGATCGCGTAAACTAAATATGCCTCCCTTGCTCCATCTATGTATGTCGGAGTTTATTAATCCAAAACGACTCAGAGCTCTTCGAGCAAAACAAGCAACGCCAAATCTAAAACTTGCTAATATTCCGCTTAGCCATAAGGAATCCTTTGAACTATGGATGCCCAAGTGGATCCCAAAAGGGAGAGTGTTTAGCAAACTCGAAATTGAATTGCTCCGACGGGATCAACCACGAGTTACCAAAATTTTGTCGAAGATGGTATGGTTAATGGGGGCAGTTTGCATTTGTGAAGATGATTGGGATGTAGGCGATCGCCCACCAATCTATGACTGGGATGACTTAATTGAGTTTGTTCAGCGTGAAGGTAATTGCGTCAACCCCATTGTCACAAAAGTTATTTTCAGCCCCCATGCCATTATTCCCATTTACGACAGTGAACGGAAGCAAGAAGGTAGAATACCTCCCCAAGCTTGGGAAATTGCACCCTCTCACTGGTCAATTATTTTTGATGATTTGATTCCCACTAGACAAGGTTTACGGCTTAAACAGTCAGCCGATTGGATTTCTGTGGATATCTGGACTGGTAAACCAATGCGAAGAGAAGTTGGCAGCGGCAAGCTTTATGTAGAGTATCATGACCTCTATGCCAGCAGGCGAAATTAGTCCTTTGTCCTTTGTCATTGGTCATTAGTCCTTTGTTTTTGGTACTAATGACCAATAAATAATGTTAGCATCCCACAACTTGCATTACATGGGATAAGCTTAAACTGTTAGGCTCTTACCTTCTCATATCATGTCCGCCTAATTACTTAAAAAATTCTCCGCGTCCCCGCATCTCCGCATCTCCGCGTCAGCCTTAACGATAAGTATTCAACCGGACATGATATCAGGCACCTAAAGCTGAGCTCGATAGTCCTTAAAAGACTGGTAATATTCATCCATATTGTAAAGGTGACACCGGTCTGTAATCTGCTTCATTAGAGACCAAGAGAAATGACACTCACGAATCTGCTCACCCCAATTTTCCTTAAGGCTACTATGAGCTAATCGCAAATTATAAGAAGGAATTGCAGTGGAAACGTGATGAGGAACATGAACATTGATGTCGTGGCAAAGAAATTCTACCCAGCGGGGATAATCGCAATGGACACTACCAAATAGCTGAGCTTGAGCAGCATCCCATTCTGGCTCAGGTAGGAAAGGAATATCCGGTGCTGTATGGTGAACGATGGTGAAGGTACTCATCCAGAAATGGTAAACAATCCAAGGTAATAGCCAGAATTTGACGAATCCCCAAACACCGGTAGTAGCAATTAGTAAGGGGAAAGCAATGGCAGCAAAACCCAGCACCAGTAAAGCCGAAAACTTGACTTGAGACTTTTGTTTACCCTCAAAGCTGTTCCAGTTAAAATGTAGTAAGGCCCAATGAGCGATTGACCCAATCCACCAAAATCGACCCCTGATTAAATGGTAAAATCCTCGCTTCCAACCAGCTATGTTGGAGTAAAACTCGGGTTTAAAAGGTTGCCAAGCATTATCTTCCTCCAGCTTGTTAGTATGGGTATGATGGTAATTGTGTTGAATCCGCCAGCTGTGGAAGGGATAAATGAGTGGTAAAAAGAGCACATGTCCCACCAAGTCATTTACCCAAAGCCGATTGGAAAAAGAACGATGACCACAATCATGACCAATCACAAAAAAACCGGTTAATGCTGTGCCGGTAAAAATCCACAAAACCGGTAGCAAAAACCAAGGCATGGTTGCTAGACCACAGTAACCTAAACCAACTAATAAGACATTTACTATCAACAAAGTCCAGGCTTTACGAGGTTTTTACCAAAAACCCTCGTAAA
>JAAHHL010000132.1 GCA_010672185.1 Caldora sp. SIO3E6
AATATTCAAATCAAAACCCGCCCAATATGTTCCCGGTTAGTACAACCAATTCCCCAATTGCCAGTTTTTTACTCCCAAGTTATCGTTAGGGCAGGTTTTGTATTAAAGTTGTTGCCAAATGCGATAACTTAGGCTATTTGATGCGAATATTGGAATCAAAACTCATCCTACCGCAGCTATGCAAGTTCTCAAGATCCCCGACTTCTTAGTTGTAACCGTGATTAACTTGATAAACCGATAGAAGAAGTCGGGGATCTACTGCGCGATCGCTTACATTTGTTCTGCTATGGGGTGTATTGTTGATCCCCCTAAATCCCCCTTAAAAAGGGGGACTTTGAGCTGCTGTATTTTTCTCAATAGGTTGGTTGTTTTTGTTGTGATTTTTTGTTAGTATTACGGATAATGGAGAAGTTGTACACATATAGGATATCGTAGGGGCGGGTTTAGGAATAACCTATCCCATTTGACCCGAATATTAAAATCAAAACCCGCCCAATATGTTCCCGGTTAGTACAACCAATTCCCCAATTCCCCGTTTTTGATTCCCAAGTTATCGTTAGGGCTGGTTTTGTATTAAAGTTGTCGCCAAATGCGATAACTTAGGCGATTTGATGCGAATATTGGAATCAAAACTCGCCCTAACGCCGCTTTATAAGGGTTGATGAGGCTCTCAATAGCAGCGATGGGACTTTCTTTTTCACCACACCCCAAACCCCAAACCCCAAACCCAGTCTCCTGTCTAGCTTTGTTGTCACCCCCTGAGGCTTCAAAGTCTACCTCATAAATGTGAGAGACGCTATAGTTAAGAAAGGCAGTAAACGGCTGAAGTTGTGGATCCTTTAATTACACTAGAGCCAGCAGACTTACCCTGGGCATTGGGCATGATGGCGATCGCGATTGGTTTATCTAGTTGGCAGCAATTGGGCTTGGAACTCTCTCTAGCGATCGCGACGGGACGTACCATCTTACAGCTTACGGTGGTAGGCTATGTACTAGCAGTGGTCTTTGCCTTAGATAACCCCATCCCTGTTGTGGGGATTTTGTTGGTAATGTTGACGATTGCGACAATTACTGCCCGCAATCGTATTGGCCAAAAAATTCCTAAGCTAATACCGATAGTTTTCGGTTCGATTTTCTTCAGTACTGCCCTTACCTTAATTTATACCAATCTGTTGATTGTTCAACCAGATACCTGGTACAAACCTCAGTATCTGATTCCCTTGGGGGGTATTGTTCTCGGAAATGCGATGAATGGAGCTGCGATTGCAGGGGAACGCCTTGTTAGTACGATTAGTAGTAGCAGCTTGGAAATTGAAACCCATTTGAGCTTAGGAGCAACACCGCAACAGGCTGTAGCAAAATACTGCAAAGATGCCATTCGGGCTGGACTAATTCCTACCCTCAACTCGATGATGGTAGTAGGTATCGTTACCTTACCAGGTATCATCACGGGGCAACTCTTAAGCGGTATTGACCCCCTAAATGCCGCATCTTACCAAATCTTGGTCATGTTTATGCTGGCTTTTACTAATCTGACAACCACCCTATTGGTGACTCAAGGATTGATGCGCCAATTTTTTAATGCCCAAGCTCAGTTAAGGTTATTTTAGGTGGGTGATTTCTGCTTCATAATCTGTAATAGGGTTACAAGCTCGAAAAAATCGCCGTTAATTTAGTTATTAGGACAAATAACCAAGAATAATCTCCAATGAAACTAAGCGTTATCATCCCTTGTTTCAACGAAGCTCAAACAATTTGCACTGTTGTTGAAGCAGTTAAGGCTTCTCCTGTTAAGGATTGTGAGATTATTATTGTGGATGACGGCTCAACCGATGGAACCAGAGACATTTTGCAGTCGGTAGTAGCATCCCAAGTTGCTCAAATTGCTTATCATCAGAAGAATTGTGGTAAAGGAGCAGCATTACGTACTGGTTTTGGCTTAGCGACAGGAGACATTGTGATTATTCAGGATGCTGATTTAGAGTACGACCCTCAAGAATATCCTGTAGTAATCCAACCGATAGTTGATGGCAAAGCTGATGTTGTTTTTGGTTCTCGATTTGCTGGTAGTGGTCCCCATAGGGTGCTCTATTACTGGCACATGGTGGGCAATCAGTTTTTAACTATGCTCTCCAATATGTTTACCAATATCAATCTTACCGATATAGAAACTTGTTATAAGGCTTTTCGCCGGGAAATAATTCAGTCAATCACGATAGAAGAAAATCGGTTTGGCTTTGAACCGGAAATTACTGCCAAGATTGCCAAAAAGCAATGTCGGATTTATGAAGTAGGTATTTCCTATTATGGGCGTACTTATCAAGAAGGTAAAAAAATTGGTTGGAGAGATGGTTTTAGGGCGATATACTGCATCTTAAAGTACAATCTTTTTCGTTGACTGAAAAAAACACAGAGGAACATAGGTTATACCAAGTTCGTTAGAATACTTACACTTCGATGGCAATAAGGCAGAACCCACCCCTAACCCCTCCCAGGAGGGGAACCGGAGGCAGGAGGCTCCGAGGGAAGAAAGAAGGTTGCAAGATAGAAAGGAATTATAACTATTTATCCGAACTTGATATTACATGATTTTGAGTAAAATACAAACGACAAATAACCAACAACATAGGATGAAATGTTTACTTTACTTCCTCTAATTTCGCTAATATTTTTATTTTTATTAAGATACCACTACCATAGCTGTTGGCGTAGTTCCCTCTTGTCAGCAGCTCTTATCTGGGGAATTTTGTTGACTGTAGTTACTGAAGTTTTAAGTATCTTTAAGTTAATTACCTTTGGTTGGTTGGCAGGATTATGGGGATTGCTCAGCGCTGCCTTAATTTTTATCTATTTTCAAGTTATTAACAGAGGGAAAGCCAAAAACCGGCAACAAGCTCAAAATTTAAGTTTAGAAGCAATAACTCAACCTTCAGCATTCTTACTGGTTTTGCTCAGTGGTATAGCATTGATTGTCGCTACAGTAGGCTTGATTGCGATTATTGCACCACCTAACACCTGGGACTCCATGACTTACCATATGAGTCGTGTAGTTCATTGGAGCCAAAATCAGACTGTTGCCCATTACCCAACTCATATAGGTAGACAGCTTTACCAAAACCCTTGGGCAGAGTTTACTATCTTACATCTTCAGATTCTCAGTAGGAGCGATCGCTGGGCTAACTTAGTCCAATGGTCGAGTATGGTTGGTAGTATAGTTGGGATTTCTCTGATTGCCAAACTCCTAAAAGCAGACTTGCGGGGGCAAATTTTGGCTGCGGTGGTAGCCGCAACAATTCCGATGGGAATTCTTCAAGGCTCGAGTACTCAGAACGATTATGTTGTTTCTTTCTGGGTAATTTGTTTGGTTTACTATGTCCTCTTGACGCTGCAAGCAGGAACTAGTCGAACTAATATCCTAGCTATTAGTGCCAGCATGGGACTAGCGATTTTAACCAAAGCAACAGCCTATATTTACACCTTTCCGATTTTTGTTTGGTTCTTTCTCTCCTTGTTCAAGCGCCTGCTTTGGCAAGCTTGGAAACCAATTGCGACAGTAGCAGTTATGGTACTTTTGCTCAACTGTGGACATTATCTACGCAATCTTGATGTCTATGGAGTCCCAATTGCTTCCGATCCAGGAGAACCTAAGTATACCAATGATATCTTTACTGCCTCTGCCTTGTTATCCAATATACTGAGAAATTTTGGACTGCATCTGGGGACACCTATTGGTTTAATCAATGCCATTTTTGATAAAATAATTAATTTACTACATCTAGTTTTAAATTTAGAGATTACCGATCCACGCACCACCTATCTAGACCTGGGAAGATTTGGCATTCCTGGAGGATTATCGACAATTGGGATTAATGCAACTGAAAACAATACTAGCAATACTATTCATTTTTTATTAATATTGGTTGCTATCATTCTTTGCTTAACTTGGCAATCTTTAAGGAAAAAACACTATCTTCTTAGTTATCTTACTGTTGTTTCAGGTACTTTTGTTTTATTTTGTTACTTACTTAAATGGCAATGGTGGCATAGTCGTCTTCATTTACCCATCTTTTTACTATTTTGTCCATTGGTCGGTGTAGTGCTGTCTCAAATTCCGCAGCACCAACTGGTGAACTGCCTAGCTGCTATGCTCATCGTCGCATCACTTCCCTGGTTATTGTCCTGTCGAGAGCGTCCTTTGATTGGAGATAATAACATTTTCAAGACAACAAGAATTGAGCAATACTTTAATAGTCAGACTTCTAAAAACAAAGCTCGTGTCCGAGATGCTTACCTGGGAGCAATTGATTTTATCGAATCTAGTAAATGTTCTCAAATTGGACTATTATTGGGTAACAATGATTTGGAATATCCGTTGTGGGTAGTATTACAGCAAGGTAACGAAGCAGAAGTTGAAATTCAACATGTGAAGGTAGAGAATCCTTCGACTGTAAAGTCTCAAATTGAACCCTATAGTAATTTTGTTCCCTGTGCCTTGTTTACGAGTCAATCTAGTAAATATGCTAAAAGTAGTCAGAAAAAAATTGTCGATGCTCATGGCAACTATATTCAAGCATGGTCAAAAAACAAAATCAAGATTTTTCTAAAACAATAAATATTGATTATAAATTATCAATTTTCAAGGCATGATAGGAAATGAATTAAGCCAAAATCGTAGATTATCCTCAACTGGGCTAAGATTTTTACTCGTTGTGGTCTTAGTGCTAGGAATATTTTTCCGATTCGTCAATCTAGACAGTAAAGTTTACTGGATTGATGAAACTTTTACTTCACTCCGGATTTCTGGCTATCGCTTGGCAGAAATGCTTGACCAGCTTTCGGAGAATGACATAGTTGGGATTAAGGAGTTACATCAATATCAGCAGGCTAATGCTGAGAAAAACGTCATCGGGACGATTAAAGGCTTGGCTTTTGAAGAACCTCAACACACACCATTGTACTATTCGATGGCTTACTTTTGGGCAAAATGGTTTGGCAGTTCAGTAGCAGTAACTAGAAGTTTACCGGCTTTAATTAGTTTGTTGGCCTTTCCTAGCATCTATTGGCTATGCCAAGAATTATTTGAGTCGTCGCTGACAGGATGGATAGCCATCACCTTAGTAACTGTCTCCCCATTTCAGGTACTCTATGCCCAAGAAGCAAGGCAGTATAGTTTATGGACAGTACTGATTTTACTTTCCAGTGCAGCTCTGTTACGAGCAATGAGTATAACCAAGGGAAGAAATACCAAAGCTACGGTGTTGGCTTGGGTAATTTACGCAGTAACCTTGGTAGCCGGACTCTATACTTTTTTATTTTCTGTATTGGTTGCTCTGGGACACGGCCTTTATGTCGTAGCAACTCAAGGGTTACGCTTAACTAAGACAGTTATTGCTTATCTACTAGCCTCGTTGGCAGGGGTAAGCATTTTTCTACCCTGGTTTTATGTTTCTAAGACCAATTTATCTAAAATTACTAGCAAAACGAGTTGGACTCAACAGGAAGTCTCCATACCATCTCTAGTGGAAACTTGGGGTCTGAATCTGAGTCGTTTGTTTCTTGATGTAGATTATAGTTGGGGTGCAATCAATTTATTGCTCTATTTGAGCTTAGCAATTCTCGTTGGATATTCCCTTTACTTTCTTTGCCGTCAGACTCCACCTCAGGTATATCTGTTTATTTTCATACTGATGGGAGTTACCACCTGTGCCCTGGTATTGCCAGACTTAATTACGGGAGGCAGACGATCAACTGTGCTACGTTATTTAATTCCCTGCTGTTTAGGTCTTCAATTAGCTGTGGCTTACCTGCTGGCGACTAAGATTTCCTCTGTCGCTCTAGGTAACTGGCAACAGAGGTGGTGGCGGCTGGTTATGAGCCTACTGATTTCTGGTGGGGTTGTCTCTTGCGCCATCAGCTCTCAAGCAGAATTTCGGTGGAACAAGTACACTAGTGTTAATCATCCTCAGGTCGCTGAGGTAATTAATCAAGCTAGCCAACCCCTTTTAATCAGCAAGAGTTTGGAAATAATGTCTCTCTCCTATCTACTGGAGCCCAAAGTGCAGTTTCATTGGTTAACTCGCCAACCTTTCGAGATACCCAATGAGGGTTTCAGTAATGTGTTTTTATATAATCCTTCTAATGAAGTACTAGATGTATTTAGGCAAAAGCCAAACTATAGAGTTGAACTTGTGAGCAAATGGAACTACGAGCTAGAGCCTGTTTACAATGTCAAAGCCTCTCTTTGGGAATTAACTAAACAATGATTCAATCACAAAATATAGGATAAGTATCCACAAATTTATGTGATTTTTCGAGGAATATAAATTGCAATTCAAAGTATTTTTTTCACTGGACTACAACCAATCATTCAGGTAGGCTCTGGTGTTATCCCAGAACGTTCCAAAGCTAAATTAATTTTTGTTAGTGACATTCACCCGGTAGAATAGTATCTCGGCAGTTAAGAAAAACAGGTTCAGTCAGCTAGTGAAGCTCTTTGTCTACCACACCCCCGAACTAACTCCGACAGCTCAGACCCCTGACTGTGCAATCGTTATTGATGTCTTGCGAGCCACAACTACCATCGCTACAGCTTTAAGTGCAGGTGCTGAGGCAGTTCAAGCCTTCAGTGATATCGAACAACTCCTGCAAGTCAGTGAACAGTGGGCACCAGATAAACGTCTGCGAGCCGGTGAGCGCGGTGGTATGCAACTAGCTGGTTGTGATATGGGTAACTCTCCCCTGGATTGCACCCCAGAAAAGGTTAAGGGACGCCGCTTGTTTATCAGTACTACCAATGGCACCCGCGCTTTACAGCGAGTACAGGAAGGACCAATAGTTCTTGCCGCAGCCTTGGTAAATCGTCAAGCAACGGTGCAGTATTTGTTGAATCATCAGCCAGAGACAGTTTGGTTAGTAGGCTCCGGTTGGGAAGGCTCCTACTCCCTAGAAGATACCGTCTGTGCTGGTGCGATCGCTCACAGTCTAGTGGAAAAAACTAATTATTCTGAAGACGAGCTTGCTGGCAATGATGAAGTTATTGGAGCTCTCTCCCTTTACCAAAAATGGCAAAATCAGTTATTAGAAATGTTCCACCAAGCCAGTCACGGTAAACGCCTGCTACGTTTAGATGGTCATGCTGATTTAAAGTATTGTGCCCAAACCGATGTTCTCGATGTCCTACCCATTCAGCAAGAACCAGGAGTTTTGGCTAAACTGTGAATTGAGAGTTGAGAATTTTCAGCCTTCAGCCAAAAAGTTGACAGCTGATAGCTAATCCAATCGAGGTAGACTAGTTTCTGGACTGAGAATTAACAATTGATCACCGCCATTACTTTCTCGAATCACTAGAACGTAGGGACGCTCGTTAGATGCAGGATTTGGGGGTAGGGTTTGGAACAAATAAATCCAACCATCACGCTCAATCAATAAGCGCCAAACTCTCGGTGGATTAGTAGTAGTGTCAGTGATTTCCCGTCGTCTGAGGTTTTCTAATAAGCCAGGATCACCAATAATGCGGAAGTCCTCTAAAGGAAGATTTGTGAGTAAATCATTGGGTTTACGTCCTAATGCTAATTGGTCTTTTGGGGTCACCAAGGTAACTACTGGTAGTGAGGAGGTATTGTTGACTGCATCCCTTCTGGCATCCGCAATACCCTGCCACCTTGCTAACCAAAATAGAACAATTAAAACCCAAAAGACTATTACTACTTCATCCCGTAAAGGTTGTGGTGCCAGGTTGGCAAGCGATCGCAGATTTTTAACGATCCATGAGCGGTGGATTTTTTGAGTATATCCAACTGAAGGCCAATTCTGGGAATTACCGATGATTTTCCATCTTGGTGGAGTTAGCAGCCAGAGAGTTAGTTGAACTAAAAACCCCGTCACTACGACAGCTAGAATAGTATGACTGATTGCCCCAAAATTTCCCAAAAAGACCTGGAAGGGAACGATAAAAAATGATTCTAGGGGTAAGTCAAGGGTTGTGACTTCTACCTGAAAGAAGCTGAAGTATGCCCAGCGATAGATCCAGCCTGTGAAGTAGAGGAATGCAGCTAAAACGCCAAGTAGACTAACCAGCGTTCCTAAGATTTGGGGTTCGTTACTAGGTGGGGGAGTTTGGGACACAGTTTGTCTCCAAATGCGCTAAATATTGAGTTGAGTAGCTCACCTCTGGCAAGCTACCTAACCCGCCCTGAAATAAATTTCGGGCTAATAGCTAAAGTCGTCTGAAGACGACTGAACAAAATTTTAACCTACTACTTTAATGCTTCAATAAGCGCTACATTTCCGGATTATTAGGTTACAACTTTGAATCTTTTATCTAGAAAGATACCGCTTTCTCTGCCATGAAAGGATTTCTCCCAATAGTGATTATCACACTACTAGTGTCAGGATTTGGGCTGGTAGGATGTAGAAACGATCAACCAACAGGTGTTACACCATCTCCGACAACATCACCCGCAGAAGAGGAACCGATTCCAATGGTGTTGCCGACATTGGCAGATGTGGAATTAACAGAAGGGGGGTCGAAGTCGGGTCGAGTAACAGCAATTACTAATAAAGAGCTGACGATTGAAGCAAGTGGTGAGACTGATTCCATTGCTATCAAAGAAATTAAGCGAGTTAAGTTTAGCCAGAAAGCACCTTTACCGCGAGGTTCAGCACCTCAACTGAGGGGTGAAGTTGAAATCTGGCGAGTAACACCATTGACGGCTTTGCAGATTAAGGATTCTAGCCAAGGTTTGGCTGAAGTGCCGCTGAGTGCTGTGAAAAAAAAGGAGTCACCTCCAGATCCTTTGGGCGAACCTAGTAGCTATGAGGTAAAAGAGATGTGGTTTGATGCCAATTCTCCGGGAACTATGAGGCTCAAGGTTGAGGGGATTGATTAGATGAGGCAAATTTTAGGCAGTTTTTTGACTTTGGGTATCTGCCTATCTCCATTGAATGTTTCCGTGGTTGCTCAAGCGACAACTTCAGGAATAGGGATTCAGGGAGGTAAGTTGCTGGCTCAAGCTCAAAATGATCGCAAAGCGGAAGCAGATCAATTACGTGATCAAGGGAAACAAGAGTTTAGTAACGGTCAATTTCAGGCTGCTATACAGTCTTGGCAAGAGGCACTGAAGGCTTATAGAGAAATCGAAGATCGCATGGGTGAAGGAAATGCCTTGGGGAATTTGGGTGCTGCTTACTTCTCTTTAAACGATTACCCGCGTGCAATTAAATATGTGCAACAGCGTTTAATCATTGCACGGGAAATTAAAGACCGCAAAGGGGAAAGTCAAGCTTTCAATATTTTGGGAGTTATTCACAATGAACTACGCGATTACCGACGTGCAGTTGAGTACCAGCAGGAAAGTTTAGCCATCAAACGGGAAATCGGATATCGCAAAGGAGAGGGAACATCTCTTTACAATCTAGGTGAGGCTTATAGTAATCTATATGACTACCCACGTGCAATTGAATATTACGAGCAAGCTTTGACACTCGCGCAGGAATTTAAAGACCGCTCTGAGGAGGGGGATATCGTGAGCAATTTAGCTATTGTTTATCTCTACATCAACGACTACCCACGTGCACTTGAGTTTAGTCAACAGTCTTTAATGATCTCACGAGAACTCCAAGACCACAACCGCGAGGGGGTAGCCTTGGGGAATTTGGGCAGAGTTTATCTTAAAATAGGCGACTACTCACGTGCACAGGATTACTTTGAACAGGCTCTGCCACTTTTTCAGGAAACCAAAAATCGTGAGAGTGAGGAGAGAGCCTTGAATCATCTGGGAATTGCTTGTCGCAATCTACGTGACTACCTATGCGCACTTGATTATTTTGAGCAGGCTTTAGCACTTGCACGGGAACTAAAAGACCGCTCTGAGGAGGGTCATATTCTGGGAAATCTGGGCAACATTTACTTGAGTTTACGTAGCTACCAAGGCGCAATTGAGTACCAAAAGCAAAGTTTGTCTATCAGGCGAGAACTTCAAGATCGTGCTGGAGAGGGAGCAACTCTAAATAATTTAAGCCTACCTTACTTTTACCAGGGCAACCACCAAGGCGCAATTGAGTACCAAAAACAAAGTTTATCTATCAGACGAGAACTTCAAGATCGTGCTGGAGAGGGAGCGAGCCTGACTAACTTAGGACTTTTTTTATTGAAGTCTGGCAAGCTTGCGCAAGCAGAGAAGAATCTATTCGATGCAATTGAAATTTGGGAATCTCTCCGATCAGAATTAAATGATCTCAATAAAGTATCGATTTTTGAAACGCAAATTGAGAGCTACCGCCTACTGCAACAAGTCCTGATTGATCTAAATAAACCTAATGTAGCTCTAGAAGTTGCTGAACGAGGACGCGCCAGAGCCTTTGTGGAGTTATTAGCAACGCAGCTATCCTCAGAACCAGATGTTACTCCACCCAATATCCAACAACTTAAAAAAATTGCCCAAGAGCAAAATGCCACACTGGTTGAATATTCTATTATTGTTGAATCTCTAAAAAACTCAGGAGGTGTCTTAGGAAAGGAGTCAGACATCTTTGTTTGGATTATTCAACCTACAGGTGAAGTAACCTTTCGCAAAGTTGATCTCAAACCCTTGTGGCAGCAACAAGAAATATCTGATTCTAAGAGTGACTTTTGGCAGTCCTACTTTGGTTCTTGGGGTTATCCAGTAACGATCGCTATTTTAACTATCTTTGCTGGTGGCTGTATTTTGATACTTGTCCGGCGTAGACGCTCAGTGCCCTGGTCACTTCTCGCAGTTGCTAGTATTGTTGGTGTAGTTGGGTTAGTCGGCTACAACCAACTCAGTCAGGAGATAGCCACCCGTTCAGGGGATCAACCTGAAACAGCTTTAGCAAAAATCGTTTTGAGCACCCACGAAACCAGCCAGAAAGGGATTCGCGGCTTGGCAGAAATTGCTAGTGGTAAGACTCGTCAAAGGCAAGAGGAACGCTTAAAGCAACTGCACCAATTGCTCATCGAACCTATCAGCTCGGACGAGCACACGTCTGACCTCCAGTCCCGGTACT
>JAAHHL010001320.1 GCA_010672185.1 Caldora sp. SIO3E6
AATAAAGTCACTCGTAACCTTGGATTCTGTAAAGTATAAAAATAGCTCATCTAACTCTGGGAGAAATATACCGTAAGGGGTTACGGTTGTTTTTGGGTTATAATCATGGTCTTCAGCTAAGGTTTGAATTCTATTTTTTCCACCCCGATCAAATGAACCAATTTTCACGCGAGCCTTGGCATCGAGACTAAGACGTAAAATACTTGGGTCATTGCTAGCCTCTTGATTCACTTTCGCTAGTTGGGTAAAGATTGCCTCAGTTTCAGGAATTTTTTTTGAGGTTGAACTTTCGCCACCCGTTTGAGGCGATATCCTAAATCATTTAATTTTCTCCGAATCGTTTCTGCCGTTGGTAACTCTTCCGAGGTATAACCAAATTTTTTAATTAACTGTTTTCTGACTTCCGCAGCACTCAGCCTTGTATATAGTCTTTGACTTTTAAAACTGGGGTCAGTTTGGCTTTGAGAATCAACCACACTTTTGATATCTTCTAACAATCTTGGTAACTTATTTTCGATTTTCTTGCGCCCTCTTGCTTGATAATTATCCACACAAGTAATGCCAGTTTTTAATTCTTTTATTCCCTTGATAATAGTTACTCGATTCCATCCCAATTCTTTTTCTGCAAGGCTCTGTCCTCCATACCCCAACTCCAAAACAGTTTGCGCCATAAATCGACGCTTATTAGCACCATGAAGTTGAATGGCAGTTTCCTTGAGCAAATTAGAGAGTGAGGGAGTTAATTGCATAGACACCCCAAGCACCACAACAATCTATTCATCCTCAAATATACCACAAAATAGGGGTAGGAAGGGGTTGCTGTCAGCAACCCCTTCCTACCCCATGACAATGATTATCATTCTTGTTAATTGTATATTTTATTTTTTGGAAGTCCCTAAGTCATTAGCTATCAGTTTTGAGCTGTCAGCTGTCAGCTTTCAGCTTTCAGCTTGAAGATTACCCAGGTATTTCCTACAAAAGTGCAAGATTTTTGAGCCCATTGATACAATTTCCTTGCATAATTCAAGGCTTTTTAACGGTTGAAACCATTGTCTGGCATGGCTTGCACACTTCCTGAAGCAAGCCCTAATTAAAATTCCAAGAAACGGTTATCCTTTCTTTTCTAAATTCATTATCTATTTCTTATTGTAAATCTTAAGTTTTGGTCTCTCCAACCTGTATCATCACCTAAATAGATGGTTTCCCTATCCCACTCAGAGGCACATTTCCAACCAGTATTAATTACCTTTCCTGTACTACCACTTCTTCTTCTATGCTGTAAACAGATTTCGTAATTCTCTCTAGGAGTATAGATAGTAAAACTCAACTTTTGCTCCTTCCAACCAGTGTCGTCTCCTAAACTTACTGACTGAATGTCATTAGAAGATCGGCTACATTTACTATTTCTAAGTAATCCACTAGCAGGGCTAACTCTAGTATGCTCAAAACAAATTTTAGCGTCACCAATCACTTTAAAAGCTAATTCTTGATCCTTCCAACCTGTATCATCTCCTAGTCCAATCCATTTACTAAAATCACCTGCTCTTGAACATACCCAATTAGTATCTACTACATTTCCAGATGAACCACTTATTCTTGTATGTCTCAGACACAAGCCGGGAGTAGTATTTTGACTATTCGTTTTTGAACTAATACCGAGTATCAATAATGTTGTTGTTAAAAAACAATAACCTATTTTTTTGAAGTCTTTGAGCATGATGAGCTCCTGTATTAACTCTCTTCTGTCAAACCAGGTTGAAACGTTGATTTTCCGTTGGCTGCAGGGAAATAATATCAAATCCGGTTACATCGGCATTATATAGCACACCGTCATTACTGTTCCAGATGACATGAACAAAAATATATCATTCCAATGCTACCTGAAACGATATAACTGGTACATTAATGCTCTAATTGCTAGGCTAAGACGCATTTAAATTGGCTTGTCCCAATCTCCGCGTCTCCGCGTCTCCGCGTCAGCACTAATTCACAATTTAAATGCACAACAGCTTAGGCGACATAATTTACTACTCCTGCAACTCCTCCAATTCCATAAACAGAAACTTTTTTCATTATACATCTCCAAAATACTAAAAGCGGTTAATTGAATGCTCAAATAAGGCACTGCCCCAAGCGAGAAGCAGCGAAAAGCTAACGGCTGCCACAACTTGCTGGCTCAAAAGCTTCAGGGCAAAGCGCCAAGACATCTCGCGCACAATCGTTAAAAGGGTGACAAGGCAAGGCAGAATTACACCTGCTAGATAGACAGCTGTGAGAATCTGCAAGGGGGTTAAAACACCCACTACATTCGGTTCAGTAAATAGCAAAATGCCATCCTTGAATAGAGGA
>JAAHHL010001321.1 GCA_010672185.1 Caldora sp. SIO3E6
GGCAGCAGAACCACTAATCTGACCATTAGCTAAATTCAGGCTACCCGTAACATTAGTTACTGCAATGCCATGACGCTGAGGATTGGTGATGGTGATTTCACTAATATCCACCGCACCAGTTATTCCATCCAGGGTAATACCATTAGTTGTCGAATTAGTGCTGATGAGATTACCACCGGTAACAGTAAGGTTATTAATATTGGTTCCGACTAAAGCTGGTACGCCATCCCCTGTTAGGGTACTGTTAATTATCGTAATAGTTCCTGTCGTATTTTCCAATAACAGAGCTGCTTCAGAGGAACTAGTGATGTTGATATCCCGAATCGTGATCTCGCCGATATCCCTAACAATAATACCAGGGCCATTGTTGCTGGTAAGATTAAATCCCGACAGCACCGACTGATCTGTCAGGGTAATTGTACCGGTAAAGTTAATCAGCTGGCCACTGTTAGAAAACGGTAGTACTACTAAGCCAAAATCCTGGGTACTAATTTCCTGCAACACCCCGGCTGACAATAACTGTACTTGAGCAGGAATGATAATGGAACCAATATCTACTGAAGTCCCTCCCGATCGCACATATACTATATAGTTACCATCAGACTGAGTAACTGCTATTCCTTCTTGCACCGTAGCAAAGGGACTCTCAAAGGTACCATCACTATTACCTCCCTCCGTCACATGGACAAATACCCAAGGTTGTCCTGTAGCGGGATTAGTCGCCGTTGCTGTAGATGATCCGGTAACAGAAACTGACTCTACCTGCTGGTCAACTACAATAGAAGCAGTACGGGAAACAGATTCTCCCATCCTTGCCCAAACTGATTCCGGTTCATCCGACTCTTGGCGATAACCAGCAGGACGAGTGCCGGGGAAAGTACCTCCGACAGTAAACAGGATATTCGTTCCAAACAAGTCATCGTGCTGTAATCCCAAGCCTAGATTAAGGTAATCCGTAGGTTTTACTTCTACCCTCAGTTTTCCTCCTACGGTACTCGGAGAACCGGAAGCATCGTAATAGTAAATCCCACCATAACCTCGCACTTCTCCCCCATTGGCAAACTCAGTAATCTTTGCTCCCACTTCCAAATCCAGTCCACTCATCGCTGCTTCCCGGATAGTCGTGGTTTGGAAGGTGCTGTTTCCTGGTATTAATAAAGAATTGCCTTGAAAAAAAGGATCTCCCGTCTGTTGGAAGTTGCTCTCCACCGTATTGCTAGCCACCACCTGACGAGTATCTCCTACGGGGAGGTAACCATTGAGAATGGAGAATGGGGAATTGGGAATTGGGAATTGGAAATTGGGAATTGGTTGCGATCGCTTCTCTCATGCTATCTTCCCACACTCCCTTACTCTCCCTCCAAAATTCCCAGTAGGACTCTAACTAGACTCTCCAAGTCATCAGGCACTTTAAACAAATTGAGATCTTGGGTAATTTGCTGCTGATGGCGCTCTAGTTTACCAAACCGCCAGACATCACCGATGGTTACTGCCCCATAAAACACATTCTGTTCTTCAATATGCGAGAGAGCAATTAACTCCACTGCTAACTGGGTAAATCCTCTAGTAAGGTCATCTTTTTTTGCTTCAATAACCAGTAAATTGTTGGTTGAGCGCAACAAATAATCCAGATTACCCTTGAGCCAATTATTGACATTTAAAGGGTATTCAATGCGCATTTGACATTGGGCATAAATAACGACTTCTAGCATAATGGGTGATACCAGGGTTTCTCTTCTGGCAGTTTCATTGCTGAGGCTGACAAAAGGCAAAAAGGTTCGGATTTTTTGCTTTAGTTCTGGTAAATTTGCTAATTGGCGAGTTGTTTGGGGTAGAGATAGTTCAGCTCTAGTGAGGGAATAGTTCAACTCAGCTAAAATATCATCAGCCTCATAGGGTAACTCGAAGTAAGACCGAAAACTGTAAGACTGACCTTCTTGGAGGATTTTGATTTTTGCCATAGCCGATGAGAATTGAGAATTGAGAATTGAGAGTTGAGAATGGAGAATGGAGAATGGAGAATGGAGAATGGCTTGGTTGCGATCGCTTCTTTAATTCTAAGCTGTCTGTTAAAGGTTGACTTGAATTAGGCGATCGCTTACTGTTGAGAAGACCGACTTCTTGAAGAAGTCGGGCTTCTGGGGGTATCAGAGACAATTTTAAATTTGAATTGTATATAGCAGTCCTATTTGAGAGCGGCAAATTATGGTACAAATGAATTTGAGTATAATTACTTAAGTTTGTCTATGAGTAACCATTGGTGACAAGTTAAGGCTGTATGGCAGTTGTCAAGGGGCTTTTA
>JAAHHL010001322.1 GCA_010672185.1 Caldora sp. SIO3E6
TCAAAAACCTGGCATCAACCCGGGTAAACTTGGGGGATGCAGATGCCCAAAACAGCGGATAAATGCTGCATTCATTCTTACTTATTACTTGTTACTTGTTACTTGTTACTTATTCAGCAAGCCCTAAGTATCTTTGCTTAGTCTTCCTTTGACACATTAAATACTACATTTTGTCGTACGGAATGTGGGTTAAAAGTTTTTGTAGTGTGCTGAATTCAGCAGACTCTAATAACTAAAGAAAAGATTTTCCTTAAGCTCCATCCTCTTCTTTCTCTTGAGAGGTCATTATCCATTATCCATTGTTCATTATCAATTATTGAATATCACCCAGGGGAGAAACGGTAATTTTGAGGATAGAGCCTCTGTATGGAGGTGAAGAGTTTACCTCATTTGGCAAAAGAACTTAACTTATCAGATATCGCCTGTAACAATAGCGATCGCCCTTCATTAATGAGGAAAAAGTGATTGCCAGGAAACATTTGCAGGGAGAAAGAACCTGTTGTATGTTCGCGCCAGGCATCGAGCTGCTCACGGCTAACTTCTGTATCCTCTAAGCTGCCTAAAACTGAGATTGGGCAATCAAGGGGAGGTTCAGTGGTATAGCTGTAAGTTTCGTTCAGACCCAAGTCTGCTCGCATAATAGGCATAAACAACTGCATCAGCTCAGGATTGTTTAGTACGGCTTCTGGAGTACCTCCCTTCTGGCGCAAGTCTTCGATAAAGTCAGCATCAGACAATTGGTGAGTAAAGGGTTTTTGGTAAGGGATTTGGGGAGCGCGGCGACCGGAAACTAAGAGGTGTGAAGGTAAAGGTAAGTTCTGACGACGGAGTTGACGAACTAGTTCAAAACTAATCAAAGCTCCCATACTATAACCAAAAAAGGCGAAGGGACGATCTAGGTAGTGGGGCAAAACTTGCATCAGGGTTTGAAGCAGAGGTGAAATTTCGGAAAAAGGAGATTCCCTGAGCCGACGTTCTCTTCCCGGTAATTGTACAGGAAAAACTTCGATTTCAGATGGTAATTCTTTTGCCCAAAGGCGAAAGATGGAGGCACCACCACCAGCGTAGGGGAAACAAAATAAACGCAGATGAGCTTGGGAATTGGGTTGAGGATCGGAAAACCAAGGATTTTTTGCCGTCATCTGTTTTTCTTAGAGATTTGGTTGATGCTAGTGCGATTATCTTCTCTACAAGACATTAAGCGCGTTTTGTAGCTCTACTTGAGGCATCCACGAGAAGGGACACCGTAGAGGCTTCTCACTGTTTAAGCTAAACTGCCAAAAAGCCTCTATCAATTCTACGAGAAAATCTTACGAATCATTGGTTATTGGTCATTGGTCATTTGTTTCCTCAGTATCTGCCTCCGTTGCTCCGTTAGTATCTGCCTTCGTTGCTCCGTTAGTATCTGCCTTCTCTATTTCTTCAGTATTGGTGTTGACTAATTCCTCAGTATCTGCCTTCGCTGTTTCTTCAGTATTGGTGTTGACTAATTCCTCAGCATCTGCCTTCGCTACTTCTTCAGTATTGGTGTTGACTAATTCCTCAGTATCAGCTTTTACTGCTTCTTCGTTCTCCACCTCCTTAGAATAAAAAGATTCACTTTCGTCACCTCGCAACAAGTATTGCCGATAGAGCAACTCCAACTCATTGCCTGCTTTGCGGAAAATTTTGACTTGGCTGTACCATAAAGCTTGGAAGATGCGATAAAACACAAAACTGACAATCGCCACAATTAGTCCTGCTGCGGTACTAATCAATGCTTCCCCAATACCCAAATTGACATCAACCGTTGAAGCAGTTCCTAAATCGGAAATATTAATTGAACCTAATGCCCTAATTAAACCCAAAACCGTACCTAGCAATCCGAGTAAGGGGGCCAAAGTAATGATCCCTTCTAGAACCCTATGTCCCCGCTGCATTGAGGCTAACTCGTCATCAGCAGCAGTTTCTAGAGCCAGCCGAAACACCTCTGGATCCGGTTGAGCAAGCATGAGGGGGGCATATAGATACCGCCCTATTGGTTGCCGCCTTGTCTGAAAAGCAATATCTTTTGCTGTTTGCCAGTTGCGACTGGCGGCATCTAGCACTCGCCTAAGAATTGATTTTTCTCTGGATAAGACACTTAGCCAAAACCAGATACGTTCAAAGGTTACGCCCAAAGCAAGGACTGATAAAACCCACAGTGGCCACAACACCCACCCGGCCTTTTTAATCATTTCGATCATTTCAGCATCCACAGTAAACCTTTGACCTCCCTTAATTGCTAAGCAAAATTTCTCTGTAGTAATATGAACAAACTATTCTTTCCAATTTTAGGGATTTCGAGCCACTTGCAAAGGGTTAATGAAG
>JAAHHL010001323.1 GCA_010672185.1 Caldora sp. SIO3E6
TAGGGCTTGCTGAATAAGTAACAAGTAACAAGTAACAAGTAATAAGTAAGAATGAATGCAGCATTTATCCTAGTTCTGGGCATCTGCATCCCCCAAGGTTACCCGGGTTGATGCCAGGTTTTTGAGCTAAAAGATGCAATTTCTTGGGATTTTTTGACTTGCTGCATGATTGAAAGCCTTCTCTGGTATGGCTTCCACACTTATTCAGCAGACCCTAAATACACTAGTGCGAAGCGCTATATTCGCTAAAAAAATCAATCACCCATCTGTATAACACAGGTGGGTGATTGGTAAATATCAAGCTATTGCTAGAGAACTTAGAACTGAGATTATAGCGCTACGCACATACATTAGGACAACATCTTTTCTCTGTGTTCCTCTGTGCCTCTGTGGTTATTAATTTTGTCAATGTCCTAACAAAATGCGTAACGCTATACCTAAGCCAAATTACAACACTGGCGTATATTGTTCCTTCTCCGGCACATGGGTGTATTCCGCCACAATCTGACGGAATTCCTCTCCATCAATTGTTTCTTTCTCAATCAGCAAATCTACCAGACGATCAATCACCATCCGATTTTCCCGGATAAGGCGCAGGGCGTCATCGTGGCAACGCTCAACAATTACCCGCACTTGTTCATCAATACGGGCAGCAATTTCTTCAGAGTACTCAGAGCGAGACATCAAACCTGCACCAAGAAAGACTTCTCCTTCCTGACTTTCTAAGGATAACGGCCCCAAATCACTCATGCCAAAACGAGTTACCATCTGCCGCGCCATAGATGTCACTTGTTGTAAATCGCCCCCAGCACCGGTAGTTACTTCCGCAGAACCAAAAATTTCTTCTTCTGCTGCTCGACCCCCCAATGCTCCAGTAATCCGAGCTTTGAGTTGACCCCTGGTAATTAAACCTTGTTCTTCACTAGGAGTAAACCAGGTCAATCCCTGTGCTTGCCCCCGAGGAATCAGAGTGACTTTTTGCACAGCATCATGGGCTTTGATTAGGGTCCCAACGATCGCATGTCCCACTTCATGGTAAGCAATCAATCGCTTACTTTTGCTGTCCACTAAGGGAGTGCCTTCCATACCGGCAACCACCCGGTCAACAGCATCGTTAATTTCCAACATGGTAATGGCTTCCTTGCGACGACGAGCAGTGAGAATAGCTGCTTCGTTGAGCAGGTTAGCTAAATCAGCACCGGTAAATCCAGGGGTACGCCGCGCGATCATTTCGATCGAGATTTCTGGGGCAAGCTTTTTGTTGCGGGCGTGGACATCTAAGATACCAATACGTCCTTTAAGATCAGGAGCATCAACAGTTACTTGTCGGTCGAAACGTCCAGGACGCAACAGGGCAGAGTCCAGAACATCTGGTCGGTTGGTAGCGGCAATAATGATAATACCAGTGTTGCCCTCAAAGCCATCCATTTCTGTCAGTAGCTGGTTAAGGGTTTGCTCCCGCTCATCATTACCACCACCAATACCTGCACCCCGCTGACGACCAACGGCGTCAATCTCATCGATGAAAATTAAGCAAGGGGCATTTTCTTTGGCTTTTTTGAACAAATCGCGCACCCGAGAAGCACCAACCCCAACAAACATTTCCACAAATTCTGAACCGGAGATGCTAAAGAAAGGAACTCCTGCTTCTCCCGCGATCGCTTTAGCTAAAAGGGTTTTTCCTGTACCAGGAGGTCCTACTAATAGTACTCCTTTGGGTATCCTTGCTCCTACAGCGGTGAAACGTTCTGGTTGTTTGAGGAAAGTAACTACTTCTTTGAGTTCTTCTTTCGCCTCTTCAACTCCAGCAACGTCATCGAACATCACTCCGGTTTTCGCTTCCATCTGGAATCGAGCACGAGACTTGCCGAAGTTCATTGCTTGACCAGGACCACCTGGTACATTGCTAGAACGACGGAAGAGGAAAAATAGACCCCCAATTAATAGAATGGGAAAAATTAAGTTTCCTAGCAGTCCCCAAATTGCTCCATCCTTATTGGCGGGATGGGCAGTCAGGGGAATATTTGCTTCCCGAAGTTTGGCAATCAGTTCTGGGGCAGTTATTGGTAAATCTACTCGCAGCCTCTGTATACGGTCATCTAGCTGGGAGTCAGTAGCTTCAACTATTGCTGTCCTACCGCCATCATAAAGGTCAACACTAGTTACTCTATCGTTATCTAGGTATTCTAAAAAGCGACCATAGGTCATGCGAGTACTGGCAGTGTTTTTACCCAATTCACCGGTAGTATTCCCGAATGTTCCCTGCCACAGGAAAAACCCAATGACGAGGACAGGCAATGTCCAAAGTAATATAACTCTCCAGGAAAGTTTCATTTTTTATTGGCCTC
>JAAHHL010001324.1 GCA_010672185.1 Caldora sp. SIO3E6
TCCTCCCCAAACCCCTCCCCTAAGAGGAGCTATCCGTTAGGCACAAGTCGGTGTAACCCTTATATACCAGTCGTTCTCATTTCCGGTTGCAGTTTGGGTTTCTCAAGATAAGAATCCTTTTATAGCAAGGGTTTGAAAGATCGACCCGAACGGAATAATAGGCGTTTCAGGGACTTTTGCGTAATGGATAGCTAAGAGGAGAGGGGCTTTCCGGCTCCCCCTTCCCTTGCAGGGAAGGGGGCTGGGGGGTTAGGTCATGTAAGTGATGGACAAAGCTTGAAAAGTCTTGCCATTTCATCAGTTGAGCGGTATGAAGGGTCAGACCCCTCGCTTAATTGACCCACAGTATCCTTAAGTTCCTTGCTAATAGCTCAAGTCATCTAAAGATGACTAAACTTAAGGTGAAGCCGAAGAATTGAGTCCATTAAAATGGACTTAAGCTATTAGCCTTGGATTTGAATCCAAGGTGAGTTAAGGAATCCAGCTAGTCAGCTATGTCTAGGCTTAAGTTGACACCAATGAATGCTTGCGCCCGCCAGTATCTATGTTTTCTAACCAAAAAGCCATATTTTTAATCATTCCGATGCAACCGGAATTGATATTAGGTGTTAGGTGTTAGGTAAAAGACCTTATATATGGAAAGAACAAGGAGTCAGAAAAATCTATATTCCCAATTATCCATTCCCAATTATCCATTATCCATTATCCATTATCCATTATCCATTCCCGATTCCTTAATCTTCGCCAACTCCTCCTGCACCATAGGATGCTCAGATAGTACCGACTCCTTTCCCTCCCTAACTACTTGCCTCAAGAAATAGACAAAATTCTCCCACACTGTAACCGTATTAGGATGCTCTGAGCCTACAGAGCGGAATAAAATATCCAAAGCTTCCAGATACAATGGTTCCGCTTCTGAGTATCGTCCCTGGGATTTGTATAATAGAGCTAAGTTGTTGAAGTCGGTAGCTAAGGAAGGATGGTTTGGAGGTAGGGATTGCTTATCGATGGCGATCGCATCTTTGTACAAAGGTTCAGCATCCGAATATCGTCCTTGGGAACGGTATAATCCAGCTAAGTTGTTGAGGCTGCTAGCTAAGTAGGGATGGTTTGGAGGTAGGGATTGCTTAATGATAGCGATCGCATCCTTGTACAATGGCTCAGCTTCCGAGCATCTCCCCTGGGATTCGTATAATAGAGCTAAGTTGTTGAAGTTGGTGGCTAATAAAGGATGGTTTGGAGGCAGGGATTGCTTATCGATAGCGATCGCATCCTTGTACAATGGTTCAGCTTCCGAGTATCGTCCCTGGGATTTGTATAATAGAGCTAAGTTGTTGAAGTTGGTGGCTAATAAAGGATGGTTTGGAGGTAGGGATTGCTGAACTATGGCGATCGCATCTTTGTACAATGGTTCAGCTTCTGAGTATCGTCCCTGGGATTCGTATAAATTAGCTAAGTTGTTGAAGTTGGTGGCTAATAAAGGATGGTTTGGAGGTAGGGATTGCTTATGGATAGCGATCGCATCCTTATATAATGGTTCAGCTTCCGAGTATTTTCCCTGGGATTCGTATAAATTAGCTAAGTTGTTGAGACTAGTAGCAAAATCAGGATGCTTGTTACCTAGGCGAGTTTCTACTACTACTTTGCATTCCTCAAACCAAGGTTCTGCTAACTCATATAACCCTTGACCTTTATAAAATATGCCTAAACCAGTATAAGGCCAAATTAAATCCTTATCAGTGACATATTCCAGCAATTCCCTTGCCACTTCTTGCAGATGGGGGATAGCAGGTTGAAATTTTTCCACCAACTCTAGGGTAATCGGATAAGGAATTTCCTTTGCCACTGCTACCATTACTGTTGCTAAACCCTGTTTCATCTCCTCGACTTCAGCCGATTCTTCCCCCTTGTAGCAGAAGAATTCCCGAATCAGTGGGTGCAGTTGGTAAGTATTTTTATCACTGCGCTGAATTAGGTGTAGGTGACGTAAAGTGGCTCTGGCTTCTTCCAGAATTGCCGTTGTTGCTAATTGCGATAAGCTACTCAGGGGCTGATGATTAGTTTTGTTGAAAAAAGGTAAGTTGCTAATTAATCTCTGGAAAATATTGCCAGACGGTGGCGGTAAATTGCATACCTTGATAACTTGTTCTACTAAATCCCAGGGAATCGGAGCTAAAGCAAATAAACTGAGTAAACAACCCAATTGCTGAGCCGTTTGTGGCAAAGTTTCCCAACTCAACTCAAAAGCTGCGGCTACTCCCCTGTCAGCGGTACTTATCCCAGCGTCATGGGAATGGAGTGCCAAGGCTCGATTTTGTACTCCCTGTGCCTGCAACCGGGATAACATT
>JAAHHL010001325.1 GCA_010672185.1 Caldora sp. SIO3E6
TCTCAATCTTCCCAAAAATCTTTAGTCCACAAAGCGTGGACTTTAGCTATTAGCCGGTGAGTTTAAACTCTGGGTGGGTGTGGAAACTAGGCGTTAAGCTATCCCTAGCTTAAGTTGACACCAATGACCGACGTGCGCCCTCAGCCAAAGTGAATTAGGGTCTTCCATACTAGCATCTATGGTCTGATGCCTGCTATGCTTAAATGACATATTTGTGAACTTTTCGTAAATTTGGCTCTTAACCCCCAGATGCCATTATGCTGATTGAGTTTAGTGTTGCTAACTATAGGTCATTTAAGGAGAAGGTTACCTTCAGTATGGTGGCAGCTAATCTTGTTGCCAAAGATAAAGAAATTGATGAAAATAACGCTTTTGTCATAGATGATGACCTGAAGCTACTAAAAAGTGCTGCTATATATGGTGCGAATGCAAGTGGTAAAAGTAATTTGACTAAGGCTTTGGCGTTTATGAGATGGTTTATGATTAATTCCTCCAAAGAAACTCAGAGTACGGAAAAAATTGGTGTTGAGCGATTTCAGCTGAGTACAGAGACTGAGGAACAGCCATCTTTTTTTGAGATTGTATTTTTATTAGATAGACAGCAATATAGATACGGATTTGAGGCAAATACCGATAGAGTTGTATCTGAATGGTTATTCTATGTCCCTCAATCAAGGGAGACCAAACTTTTTGAACGTCGTGATAATGATATTAGGGCTTCTAAAAAATATCAAGCTGAGGGTATTGAAAAGAGAACCAGGCAGAACGCTTTATTTTTATCTGTTTCTGCTCAATTTAATGTTGAAATTGCCAAAGAAGTTTTAGAATTATTGTCGAGAATGATTGGAATTATTTCTGGATTAAATGATAGAGGATATGAAGAAATAACGGTTGATTGTTTGATGGAAGATGAACATACAGATGAAATCATTAAACTAATTAAAAAATTAGATTTAGGTATTGATGATATCAAGGTAGAAGTAACTGAAATTAATGGTGATGAAATAGTACTAATTCAAACTATTCATAAAAAAATTAACAGTAAAGGTAGCTATATATCTACAGAGTTGTTTGACTTAGATGAGCAAGAGTCTGAAGGTACACAAAAAATATTTGCTTTAGCAGGTCCTCTTGTGGATACTCTTAAATATGGCAAGGTTCTAATAGTTGATGAATTTGAAGCTAGACTTCATCCTTTGATTAGTCGTACAATTGTTGAGTTGTTCAACTCAAAAGAAACGAATCCCAATAATGCTCAACTAATTTTTATGACTCACGAGACTAACCTACTCAGCAATAAACTCTTTCGCCGAGACCAAATTTGGTTTACTGAAAAAGATAGATTTGGTTCAACAGATTTATATTCCCTAGCTGAGTATAAAATTCGTAATGATGCTTCTTTTGGGAGTGATTATATCAAAGGTAGATATGGTGCGATTCCATATCTAGGCGATCTGAGTCAGATTATTGAGTCCAATGCCTAGAAAAAGAAATACCTCTCGTGGCTATTCACAAAGAAAAGTCGGCACTAGAGAGGTTAGACAAAGATTTTTAATTGTTTGTGAAGGAGAAAAGACTGAACCAAACTACTTTAGAAATTTTCGTGTTTCTAAGGTTGTCATAGATATCAAAGGACTAGGCACTAATCCAAGTAATTTAGTTCAAGAGACAAAAAGATTAAGAGATAAAGAAAAAGAAGATTACAATCAAGTTTGGTGTGTCTTTGATCGCGACTCATGGCAGGCAGATGATTTTAATAGTGCTATCAGAAGCGCAGAGAAAGAAAACATCAAAGTAGCTTATTCTAATGAAGCATTTGAATTATGGTACATCCTACACTTTGAATTTGTCAATACTGGAATTCCTAGAAAAGATTATGAAGAAAAGCTAACTAAGTTGTTAGGGGAGCAATATAAAAAGAATAGTGATTCAATGTATGATGATTTAATTGATAAACAGAATACTGCTATCAAAAATGCCGATAATCTCCTTAAACAATACGATCCTCACAATCCAGCAAAAGATAATCCTTCGACTACAGTTCACTTATTAGTAAAGGAATTAAACAGGTTTATTCGCTAAAGTAATAATGACAGTAGTGCGTTCGTGTAGTGCGAGCATCTTGCTCGCTTTTGATCTCTAGCAAGCGAGACGTCTGTGCTACATCTATTCTACTATTTTAGGTGTGTCGCGCCACTACTGGACTGACACACCTAAAATGGTAGTAAAGATAAGCTGAGGGAGCTGAGGGAGCTGAGAGAGCTGGGGGAGCTGAGGGAGAAGAGATAATATCAATTCCGGCTACATTGGAATAATATTCATTCTGGTAGGGGCGCAATGCTTGCG
>JAAHHL010001326.1 GCA_010672185.1 Caldora sp. SIO3E6
AGTTCCTTGCTAATAGCTCAAGTCATCTAAAGATGACTCAATCTTGCCAAAAATCTTTAGTCCACTTAAGTGGACTTTAGCTATTAGCCCAGAGTTTAAACTCTGGGTGGGTGTGGAAACTAGGCGTTAAGCTATCCCTAGCTTAAGTTGACACCAATGGCACGCAGTGCGCCCCTACGGAACAACATAATATCTTGGATATCCTCTCCAATGGAATAAACTTATCAACAGCAAGAGCGATCGCTAGCACTACTTCAACCATTATCCCAATGCTTTGTCCTCATAAATAGTATAACTGGCCAAGGGAGAAGGCTTTGCCAACACCCTTACTCTTGTAGAATAAGAAAGCTACGATATTAGACCAGAACTATAATTTGGGATAAGTGGTTTTAAGTTGAAAATATGGCTACGGTATCAATCTTGCCAATCTATAATTCTAGCGGAGAAAAAACCTATCGTGCCCTTGCAGGAAATAAACACTCTTTTGGCAAGACTGCGGGGCAAGCTTTAGATGCCTTAACTGCTCAATTAGAGGATACTGAGTTTAGTACATTGCTTGTTATCCAAAGCTTTAAACCAGATGGGTTTTTCAGTGCAAAACAACAAGAACAGCTATCAGAGTTAATGAGTTTATGGCGATTAGCACGGGATCAGGGGCAGGAATTGCTACCGGAGCAACAAAGAGAGTTGGAGCAGTTGGTTGAAGCTGAATTGAAAGCAGCAACGGCTCGGAGTGCTACATTATTGCCAGAAGAAAAATCATGAATCGGCGCTATGTTGAGATCGCAAAACGAGCTAAGCATCGCTGTGAATATTGCAGAGCTCCTGAAGTAGTTTTCAATTTTCCCTTTGAAGTAGAGCATATTATTCCACTCTCTCAGCAAGGTACAAATGATCAAGCAAATTTAGCCCTTGCCTGTCGTTCCTGTAACCTCCGTAAAGGTTCTCGTATCAATGGCTTCATCTCCGAGTCTAGCAAATCAATTCGTTTCTTTCATCCTAGGAAGGATCAGTGGAGTGAGCACTTTCAAATTAATATTGAATTGGGGAAGATTATCGGCATAACTCCAGTTGGTGAAGTCACTGTAGAATATTTGGGGATGAATAGTCCTGCTCAGGTGGCAGCAAGACAATTATGGATTCGTTTAGATTTGTTTCCATAGTTTAGTGCGATCGCCCGTAGAGTAGGTATTGCTAATTAGTGGTTTTGAACCTTTGAGCAATACCCACTCTACAACTATTTAATAGTTAGGGTCTTCATTCTCTAAGAACTTGGTTTCCAAAATTCTAACCCTGTTCTGGAGCTTCTTGTGGCTACGATCGCGTTTCTCTTCAATGATAATGGGAACCCCCCCCACTAGAGCAGTTACCGCTCCGATGATAGGGCTTTGATTAAGAGCAGTGTTTATCGCTAAGGTAGTGACTCCTAAGATTTGTACCACCATCAGTGCCGCATTGGAGATTTTGTTGGTGCTGTTGTTCATGTTGAATCCTCATTTATTACAAGCGAGTTATTTACATAGTGCTTGCTATATCTAGGTTTGAGAGAATCATGTTCAGCTCTGATTCAGTTCAAGGTTGTTGAATTCTCTGAAAGTGAGCCAGAATTGATCCTATATAGAGAATTCATCTGCTAAGTAAACATGGCAGTTACCCTAAAAGCCTCACAAGAAGGACTAAATCTCGTAGATTCAGCTAGAAGAAGGAAAGGTTGGAGAGCAACAGCATCGATTTGGTGCGATACTGCTGGAACCTCAGTAGCTACCTTGAAGCGATTTCGGCAAGGGAAAGCTATTCAACAAGATGCTTTTATGGGCATTTGCCAAGCTGTTGGGGTTAATTGGGAAGAAATTATTGATGAGACTCCTGCACAAACAACCCAAACAGGGATAGATTTTTTTGCCTATGATGATGTTTGGGTAGGTCGAGAAAATTTAGTTGCCCAATTGCAGGAGAAAATTGAAGGAGCTTGTCGAGCTTTAATTGTGTTAGGTATTACTGGTATAGGTAAAACAGCCTTAGCAGAACGCTTGGCAGTGGAGTTAAAGGATGATTGGTTACAGGGGAATTGGCATAACTTTCTTCAAGAGAACTTTGATGATGAAGCGCAATCCTCTGACTTTGGTAGCGTAGCAGCAAGATGGTTGGAGAAGTGGGGAGAACCCATTACCCCCGATGATCGTAAGGATACCCAGCGGTTGTTGTATCGTTTGGTAAGACATTTGCGAGAAAACCGCCGTTTGGTGCTGATGGATTCTTTGGAGAACATCCTCCAAGGTAATGAAGAGGAAGGGTGGAGTGATTTTACCGATGAGTGGTGGGTGAAGTTTTTCCAAAGTTTG
>JAAHHL010001327.1 GCA_010672185.1 Caldora sp. SIO3E6
TCTGGGTAAAAACAGGCCATTTTATGGATTGCAATCTGTGGGTTTATATGGTAATGAAAAACCCGTGTCTACCATTGAGGAGATGGCGGCTACCTACATCCAAGCCTTGCAAGAAATTCAACCCAATAGTCCTTATTATTTAGGTGGTTGGTCGATGGGAGGTGTCGTTGCTTGGGAAATGGCACAACAATTGCAAGCAGCTGGACAAGAAGTAGCGCTGTTGGCTTTAATCGATAGCTATGCACCCAGAAAGTCCGAACTAGAACTAGATGAAACTTCTTTAGCTAACTCTCTAGCAGCAGATTTGGGTGGTTTATTTGGCACCGAACTGCCCCTAACACAACTCAACTTAGAACAACTTCAGCCCCAAGAGCAATTACAGCAAATTTTCAACGCTGCCAAACGCCTGAATCTCCTACCCCCAGAAGTGGATATAGAGCAGATGCATCATTTGTTCCAGGTATTCCAAGCTAACCGAGTTGCGATCGCTAACTATCAACCCCAGCCTTATTCTGGTAAGGTTGCCCTGTTTTGTGCCAGTTCAACTGCGGAAGACCGAGGTTGGAATTCTATAACCAAAGGAGAATTGAAAACCTATACTATTCCGGGAGATCATTATACAATGATGCGCTCTTCCCACGTTCAGACTCTGGCTCAACAGCTCGAAACTTATCTGAATCAACAGCACACTTGTTAAGCTAAATCAGTTGCGATACCAAATCCGCCTTTTAATCCCAAAATTTTTGATGAGACTGGTGATATCAAATCCGGCTACATTGGGATAATATTTGTGATGTAGGGGCGCAAAGCTTGCGCCCTCCAGTATCTATGTTTTCTAACCAGAAAGCCAGATTAGTGAGAATTCATTACGCTGAGACGAGCGTAGTTAACTCATCGGCAAATTCTAACTCATCGGATTAATGCGCGGTTTGGATACCCATTCCTTCTAGATATGGGGAGGAAAACCTCGCCAACATTAGACCGCAGCGATAGCGACCTCCTTATTTTCGCTTGTCGAAGACTGTACAAGATACAATTTTCGCGGTAATATAATTTTTATCGCGAAATAAATTAGCATGTACGCCACCCAAAAGAACCAACTCAGAAGACTTAGTCAACAGGAATTTGATGCCCTGTCTGCTTTGTGTCGCTTGAGCAAGAATCTTTTCAACGTGGCGTTGTATGAGTGCAGACAATATTTCTTTCAAGAGCGAAAACGTCTGAGTTATGAATCTAACTACCACATCTGCAAAATGAATGAGAATTATCGGTTGCTTAACACCGATATCGCTCAACAAACTATGCGAGTGGTAGATAGAAGCATGAAATCTTTCTTGGGAGTGTTAGAAGCGATTAGTATCGGCAAGTGTAACCAGAAGCCACAATTGCCGAGATATTTACCCAAGGAAAGTTACTTCCCTTTGATAATGCCCCGAATCCAACTAAAAAATGGGTATTTTAATGTTCCGATGTCTCGCAAGTTTAAAACCGAATATGGCCCAGTTAAAATTCAACTGCCAGAAAGACTTTCTGGCAAAGAAATTAAAGAGGTGCGAATACATCCAAAATACTCAGCTCGATGGTTTGAGATTGAGTATATATATGAGGAGGAAAAAGTAGAAACATCTGTTGATAGTAATAAAGCGATGGCTCTGGACTTGGGAGTGGATAATCTCTGCGCTTGTATTGACACGGAAGGGCATCAATTTTTGATTGATGGAAAACGACTTAAAAGCATTAATCGGTGGTACAACAAACAGAACGCTTATCTGAGTTCTCTCAAGGAAAAACAAGGGATTAAGTGTGTAACAAGCAGACAAGCAAGGCTATATCAATGGCGTAATAACTGTGTTAGAGATTATTTGAACAAAGCAGCTAGATTGATAATTAATCACTGTATTGAGCAGAAAATAGGTAAGTTAATAGTTGGTTACAACCCAGGTATTAAACAAGAGATTAATCTGGGACGCTCAAATAATCAGAATTTTGTACAAATACCATTCTGGCAGTTGAGACGTAAACTGGAAGCACTTTGTTATAGATATGGAATTGAGTATACAGAGCAAGAAGAAAGTTACACCTCGAAAGCGAGTTTCTACGACCAAGACAAGATACCTGTGTACAATGCCGACAATCCTGCTAAACCTAAATTTTCTGGAAAGAGAATAAAGCGTGGATTGTATAGAACAAAAGATAAACATCTGGTTTCAAGCGATATTAATGGATGTGCCAATATTTTGGCTAAATGTATGCACGGACTGGATTTCCAGCGAGTGAGTAGCGGGTTTTTGGCTAACCCTTTAAGGATTTTTATCTCTTAAGAATCCCCTAGATTTCTTGA
>JAAHHL010001328.1 GCA_010672185.1 Caldora sp. SIO3E6
ACCGTCAGTTGTTCTGAAGTCTTCTACTTGCTTGAGATGTTCAATTAGACAAGCATTCATGATTTTTAAGGCTTCTACACTTACCATTGTACCTGTTTCATCATTCACGATTAGCGATCGCAAGCTTATTGAGAGCGAGCACATTTTAAGAGGGAGTATCCCGTTTGGGACAAAACATTTTTATATCTAACGATATTGACAAACTCCTCATCCTTTTGGAATGAAACAGCCCTGCCTTAAAAAGGGGGACTTTTTCGGGAGTATCTCATTTTTGTACATATAGTGCATACTTCTCCCTAATTAGGGCTTGCTGAATTAGTGTGCAAGCTATACCAGACAAGGCTTTCATCTGTTAATAAGCCAAGTCTTGTACAAAGAAATGTATCAAATGGGCTCAAAAAGCTGGCATTGTTGTGGAAAATCCCTGGGTAATCTTCAAGCTGAAAGCTGAAAGCTGACGGCTGAAAGCTAAAAACTGATAGCTAATGACTTATTCAGCAGACCCTAATTAGCTGTCAGCTATCAGCTATCGACTGTCAGCCAAAAAGCTGAATGCTGAAAGCTGAACGCTGAAAGCTGAACAGTAAGTCGTAGGGTGTGTTAGCGTAGCGTAACGCACCTTCTACTGCCAACAAAGTGTAAGTATTCACTGAACTTGATATAAGCTGTTATGTAAACAAAAACCTTGAATAAAGCTCATGTCTTTTGACTCCTACAAAAACATTAGTGAAGTTCTTCAAGAATACAGTATTACTTCTGTAGAAGAAAACTATATAGTAGAAACTGAGATTAATCTCCGGGATTACTTTAAAGAAGAGTTGGAATTTTCTTTGAGGGAATTTGTGTTTGAAGAATCAGAATATGCTGTTTGTGAAACGATGATTTTCCCTGTATTGAGAGAGGTTTACCGGAGTTACCGAGAGCAATTTACCCTCTGGAGTCACAAAGCGATCGCTTACGATGAAAAACTATCAGGAGTGCCAGATTACATTTTAGCAAAAAGGTCGCCCTTAGGTAAAGAGATATTTGAAAAACCTTTTTTTATTGTTGTTGAAGCTAAAAAAGATGACTTTCTTAAAGGCTGGGGTCAATGTTTAGCTGAAATGGTAGCCATCAATAAACTTAATGAAGCCAAAAATCAAAAGGTATTTGGTATAGTTTCTAATGGTCAACTTTGGCAGTTTGGTCAGTTAAAAGGTAATATTTTCAATAAAAATATCAGAGCCTATACTATTTATGAGCTAGAAAAACTGTTGGCAGCAATCAATTATATATTTCAACAGTGTGTATTAGAACTTGGTTAGGTTTAGGTATTACACAAATCCGGTTTTGTTACATAGACTACTAGCGTGACACAGCTAAAAATGACAACTGGATATCTAAATTACTTAATATAACTAGTTTCTGGCTTCTTTTTGAGTCGCTGTATCTCTAATATTCATTATTCATTATTCATTATTCATTAATTCAAAAGCTGTGTCACACTAGACAATAAGGGAATTACAGCCTAAAGTCAAAATTTTGATTATGCATAAACGAGCTTTCGTAGTCGGACTGTTAGTAATTTGCCACATTATACTTTGGTCTACTTGGTGTCCACCAGCAGCTTCTGCTTTCCTAAGGCCAAGATACACTGAGGAGGAGCAGTTGTTCTCCCAAGCTTGGCGCATTGTCTCTCAAACTTACTTAGATGATACCTTTAACCATCAGAATTGGTGGTTACTGCGTCAGAAGGCATTGAAAAAGCCGCTGGATAATCGCGAAGCAACCTACAAGGAAATTGAAAAACTGTTAGGGACTCTTGACGAACCCTTCACACGCTTATTGAGACCAGAACAGTATCATAGTCTGCAAGTCAGTACCTCTGGAGAATTATCCGGTGTTGGTTTGCAAATTGCCTTTAATAGTCAGACTGGGGAGTTGGAAGTAGTAGCACCAATTGCCGGTTCTCCCGCTAGTGAGGCAGGGATTCAAGCTCGCGATCGCATCCTGGAAATTGATGGTACCCTAGCCTCAACCCTAACCATCGATCAAGCTGCGGCTCGGATGCGAGGACCTGCAGGGACAAAAGTTACCTTAAAAATTCAAGCAATAAATGAAGAGCCCAAGTATATTGAGCTAGTGCGCGATCGCATTGCTCTCAATCCAGTATATTTCACCTTAGCGCAGCAGCCGGATAGTTTTCCTATAGGTTATATTCGCCTCACCCAATTCAGTGCCAATGCAACAGAAGCCATCGCCGAAGCTATTGATAGCCTAGAGTCTCAGGGAGCAGATGCCTACATTCTGGATTTGCGGAATAATCCTGGTGGCTTGTTGCAAGCAGGTATCGAAATTGCT
>JAAHHL010001329.1 GCA_010672185.1 Caldora sp. SIO3E6
TGGGTATTTCCATATATAGGGTCTTTTTTTAGCCCCCAAACACCATATATGGGAGTTGACAAAATACACCACCCTTTAACTTGTCCCCAATGGCTGACCCCTCACATTCCCCTTGCCAAGGGGGACTTCTGTCTGCTGTACTTCAATACAGCGCAAAGCGCTGTATCTCGCTGTTCCTCTTTCACCTCATCCAAACCATCGAGCAGCAACAGCAATTCCTGTTGTTTTACCCATTCCTGACCAATAGACTTATGAACTTGATACTTACTGTTTAGTTGCTCTACTATCCAGTCTGGGATAGTCTGCTTTTTGAATTCAAAATTCAAAATTCATTCATAGACAATTTTTAATTGATAATTTTGAATTGTTTTGACTTGTTGTATTGAGCTACTCATATTCAATTTTATCCGAATATTGGGAGCAAAACCCGCCCCACACCATCCCCAATTTCCAGGGTATTGCAAGGGCGGACTTTATATTAAGATTGCTTACTTCATCCAACAAAAGCAGGACGATGTTGACTCCAAGGTTGCAGCATTTCCAATTGAGCAGCTAGAGCAATCAGAGTTGTTTCAGCAGCAGGACGTCCCACTAGTTGAATTCCCAGAGGTACACCATTGGAGTCAAAACCAGTAGGAAGAGAAATAGCAGGCAAACCAGAAGCATTAAAGGGGGGACAAGGAGCAATCCAGGTAATGATTTTCTGTAATGTCTTTTCTGGACTTAAATCTGCCCACTCGCCAACACGAATCGCCGGGTGCATGTAAGTTGGCAGCACTAGGACATCAAAAGTATCGAAGAATGCTACAATTTGGCGAGAAACTAATTGCATTTGACTAACTGCCTGTAAGTATTCCCCAGCAGAACCTACCTGCTTAGCAATCCAGCCATTCATCGGACTCAATGCTTCTGGAGGAATACCTGTTGCAGCAACACCTGCTTGCCAGACTTTGACAAATGATTCCGCCAAACCGCTGAAATCAGGACAACCTGGTGCAACAATATGACCCATTTCTTCTAAATGCTGCACTGTTGTCTGAACCGATTGTTTACAGACTTCTGCTGCTTCTCCAACAATAGGAAGGGTAGTAGCAAAGGCAATCCGCAACTGAGAGAGTGCTTGGCGAGTGGAGTCGAGAAACGAGATTTTGGGGTTAGGTAACCAGTAGGGGTCACCAGTAACATAACCAGATATCACATCCAAAAGGGCAGCAGCATCGGCAACGGTGCGAGCTAAAGTACCATTAGTAGCAATCCCACTTTGATGATCGCCTATTGGGGCATAGGAAACCCGTCCCCGCGCTGGTTTAATACCCACCAAGCCACAACAAAAAGCCGGACCCCGCACTGAACCACCGGCATCGGAACCTGGAGCAACGGGACATAAACCAGCTGCCACTGCGGTAGCAGCACCACCACTAGAACCCCCGGAAGTATAGTCTAGGTTCCAGGGATTGCGTGTGGGAGGAAAGCCTGGGGGTTCGGTGTAAGGCAGGGAACCGACTTCTGAGGTGGCAGTTTTGCCTAAGAGAATAAATCCAGCCTGCTTGATGCGGGTGACTATACCATCATCGTAGTCAGGAATATGGTTTTTGTGGAAAGCTACACCGTAACTGAGGGGCATTCCTGCTACCGCATTGAGGTCTTTGATTGCCGTTGGCACACCAAAAAATGGGGGTAATTCAGCAGTATCTTTAGTGTTATTTAGCTGCTCGGTTTTGGCTCGGGCATTGGCTAAGGCTGTTTCAGAGGCAACAGTGAAGAAGCTGCCTAGTTTGGAGTCTAACCTTTGGATACGCTCTAGGTAAAGTTGTGTCAACTCCAGGGGGGATATTTGTTTTTTGCGGATGAGTTGTGCTTGGTCTAGAGCAGAAGTAAAGGCTAAGTCGATTTTGTTCATTGGTTTAGGGAGTTGGGAAGGTCGAATTGGGAATTGGGAATTGGGAATTGGCTGTACCTTACGAATGGGAAAACCGCAATAAAACCCAATACCTAACACCTAACACCTAACACCTGCCACCTACCACCTACCACCGGGTGAGCGAAAAAAGGAGTAGGGAAACTAGTCAGCAGACACTCCAGACGCGGAGACGTGGAGACACGGAGAGAGGGATTTGTCCTGCATAGTGGTGAAAAATTTTTTCATTGATACTGCCTCCTGCCTCCTGCCTTCTGCCTTCTGCCTTCTTGCTCCTGCCTCCTGCCTCCTGCCTTCTTGCTCCTGCCTCCTGCCTTCTTGCTCCTGCCTCCTGCCTTCTTGCTCCTGCCTTCTTGCTCCTGCCTCCTGCCTTCTTGCTCCTGCCTCCTGCCTTCTTGCTCCTGCCTTCTTGCTCCTGCCT
>JAAHHL010000133.1 GCA_010672185.1 Caldora sp. SIO3E6
TCTATTGGTGCGTTATACTCACCAATAGGATCTAGGATGGTGCGTTACTAAATATATCTCAACAAAAACCTTGCGAGTACTCCAGATACCGGACTTCTTCAAAAAGTCGGGTATCTCTACTCTCCCCGTCTCTTTGAGCTATTGTTATTGTTACGGTGTGGTAGTTATGGTAGTTGTAGTGCGATCGCGTCGGTCTCGCTATGGCAGTATTGGTAATGGTGGTTGAGCATCTCAATCTGTTAGCGCAGCTTCTGGTACACCAATTACGTGTGAGAATATAACAGCCTTTTACCTTCTGCCTTCTTGTAAGCTATCAGAAAGATTAAGGAGTATTAAGATGTCATACATTCTAGCATTAGTAATTGGTCTTGGTAGTTTTGCCTTTTATATGGCAGCCTTCTTTTTTCCAGAAGTTCACCGCAAGAGTGACTTTTACTCAAGTGGAGGTGGACTATTCTACGCCCTAGTTTTATGGGTGTGTGCCGGACGCTTTACCGGTTGGGTTCTACTGAGCCAAATTGCTAGTGTAGTATTACTGTGCTGGTTAGGTTGGCAGACTTTGACTTTGCGGCGAATGTTGACTTCCCCAGAGCAACAAACTCCCATCCCTAGTCAAGACAAGCTCCCGGGAGTACTTCAACCAGTTACTAATTTCCTGGGAAATCTCTTGGGTAAGAGCAAATCAGCAATTTCCACTCCCCCAGCCGAAGTAGGAACCAGTCAGGATAAAACGGCTGTGGAGAAGGAAGCAATAATAGAAGAGGTACAGGAGACTACAGAGGTAAAGATTTCTAAAGAAGAAGACACTATTATTGATTCACCCTTTGAGACAGTTGCAGTAGTAGAGCAGGAGCCAGAAGTTCCTACACAAGAAGATACTGTTATTGATTCACCCTTTGAGACAGTTGCAGTAGTAGAGCAGGAGCCAGAAGTTCCTACAGAGGAAACAGATACTGTTATTGATTCATCCCCTGAGACAGTTGCAGCGGTAGAGCAGGAGCCAGAAATTTCGACACAAGAAGATACTGTTATTGATTCATCCCCTGAGACAGTTGCAGCGGTAGAGCAGGAGCCAGAAGTTTCTACAGAGGAAACAGATACTGTTATTGATTCATCCCCTGAGACAGTTGCAGCGGTAGAGCAGGAGCCAGAAATTTCGACACAAGAAGATACTGTTATTGATTCATCCCCTGAGACAGTTGCAGCGGTAGAACAGGAGCCAGAAGTTTCTACAGAGGAAAAAGATACTGTTATTGATTCATCCTCTGAGACAATTGCAGCAGTAGAGCAGGAGCCAGAAGTTTCTACAGAAAAAGATACTGTTATTGACTCACCCTCTGAAACCCCGACTGCAACAGTAACTTCCCCAGAGAAAGCAGAATCAAATATCTCATCCAAGAAAAAACAAGGATTTGTTCAACAGGTTACTGGTCTTTTCAGGAAAAGTAAACCGGTGACTCCTATTGTAGTAAATAAGCAGAAGAGCAGAGGAAAAGTTAATGATGCTGCTCAAAGCAGTATGGCACCAGTAGTAGATGATACTAAAATCTCAGAAACTGTGGAAACTGTTACTACTGAATCCTCAGAGGCTGAAATCTCAGAAACTGTAGAACCAATTACCGCTGAATCTTCAGAAGCTGATACTTCAGAAAAGTCAGAAACCACCACGAATACTGAATTATCGGCTAGCAACCTCAAGCAAAACAAAAAAAAGAAAAAAGCTAAGGGAGAATAAATTTGTTGGGTTTCATTCCTCAACCCAACCTACTAACGCGGCAAGGGACTACGATAGATACATTTTTTCGGAGTCAATTACCTTATTGCTCGAATTCTAGATGCAAGATATAGTGACCTAACTGGAGTTTATTAGACCATAGCTCATATTCAAGCCGAAGACTGTGGGGTAAGGGACGACCCTCTAATCGCAAACTTCGGGTATAGTTTCTGAGGCTAAACGACTCATGTTGCTGAAGTTGGTCATTTTGTAACCAATAGCGGTTAAAACCATAAACTCCTTGCTCCCAGAAGTGACGATAACTTAATCTCTTGCTCTCCTGCATCGTCATCATTACCCGGTAAGGCGAGATTTCTAACCATAGAAGTCGAACTGCTTGCAGGTTTGATGATGGCTTATTGTCGTTGGTAGCTGTCGGCTCCGGTGTCCCACCAGGAAGAGCTGGTTCCCTCAAGACTAAGTGAAACCGTTCTTGATCTTTTTGATAGAGGGTTGCGGCAGTTTCGACAGTAGACCAAATTGGTAAATCCGTGGACACCAAGGAAAGACTTACAGGTAGGCTTTTATTCGTCAGCATCGATATCTGAGAATGCAAGGGTACACAAATAGCATAACTTACCTTATTGATCAATTTAAGGTAGGGGTGGGTTCACCTAATACTAGGTAACAACACGATAACTTAACTAAACCCGCCCCGGCAATGCCATAAGGATTTTTGTCGATGAGTAACGTACAGTGTCATCCTTTGGTAAGGCAATATTTAATAAATAAAAATTACAATTAACCTGATTTCCACTGTCTCAAAGTTAGCATAACGGTATAACTTCGGCAAAGGAAATCAGCCGTGAAGCTATTACATGGACAGGGAGAAGTCATTGCTGAGCGCTACCAAATAGTAACTCTCTTAGGTCAAGGGGGAATGGGAAGCACCTATGCTGCTGTGGATTTAGCAAATAATCAAAGAGTTGCCATCAAAGTCGTTTCCCTAAGAGCAGCACGAGATTGGAAAATCTTAGAGTTATTTGAACGAGAAGCCCAAGTTTTAGCAACTCTCAATCATCCCTTTATTCCCAAGTATCTGGACTATTTCCGAGTTGATGCAGAAGAAGATAGCCCTCATTCCGATTGCCGCTTTTATTTAGTACAGGAGTTAGTTGAAGGGGAATCCTTAGCGACTTTAGTAGAAAGGGGATGGAAGCCTAAAGAAGTAGAAGTTAAAGCTATAGCGAGGCAAGTTTTGGAAATCTTAATCTATTTACATACACTTGTGCCGCCGATTATTCATCGAGATATCAAGCCGCAAAATCTGATTCGTCGTGAGGATGGCAAAGTTTATTTAGTAGATTTTGGCACAGTACAACATATAGTGCGGAATCCCCAAAGTTTTGTGAGTACTTTTGTTGGTTCTGTCGGGTATATGCCACCGGAACAGTTGCGGGGGGAAACTGTCTTTGCCTCTGATTTATATAGCTTGGGAGCAACTTTACTTTTTCTGCTTACGGGGAAATCTCCGGACACATTACCTCAAAAAATGCTCAAGGTGGATTTTCGTCAGGTAATTGAGCTTTCGGACCGATTTGCCCAGTGGCTAGATCGATTAATTGCCCCTGTAATGGAAGACCGGTTTCAATCTGCTCAAGTAGCACTTTTGAAACTCAAACAAAAAATCGACTTTAATTCACCATCAAACAATCCAACAATTAGCCATTCCTACAATCCTAGCAGTCCCTATAATCAAAGAATCACACTGCAAAAATCTCATGAAAACTTGGTTATCAAGATTGATAAAAGAAGAAACTCTGTACCGGTTTCGTGTTTAATGTTTGTGTTTATATCATTTATGTCATTTTGTTTAGGTTTATTTTTTGTTCTTTTATTGATTCAACATGTTGAATCTATTGGTTTTAGCCTTGGTCAGTTTCAAGAATTATTTATATTGCTCTTTATGCTAATTGCACCCTTGATTCCAGGTTTGTGGATAGTTAATAATATAAACAAAAAAACTGCTCTAGAAATTAATTCATCAACATTTACAATTAAACAAGATTATTTATTTACAGGAACTAATCAAGTGCAAGGAAAAACTGAAGACATTTTAGATATTTCTCTGAATGGATATGGAAATAAATGCGTTATTTGGGAAGGGCTCAAGTCTCATTCTTTGTTTGATGTCGAATCAAGTCAGCAATCTAGTCAAGACAACCGTGAGCTTGAATTAAGAGATATTGAGTGGTTAATTGCAGAAATTAAACTTTTTCTCAAACAATTACAGTCCTAATAGTTAAAATTTTATTACATAAATTGATAAGCAATTAGATATGAAATTATTACATGGACAGGGAGAAGTCATTGCTGAGCGCTACCAAATAGTAACCCTCTTAGGTCAAGGGGGAATGGGAAGCACCTATGCAGCTGTGGATTTAAGGACTAATCAAAGAGTTGCTATCAAAGTCGTTTCCCTACAAGAAGCAGGGGATTGGAAGACCCTAGAGTTATTTCAACGAGAAGCGCAAATTTTAGCAACTCTCAATCATCCCTTTATTCCTAATTATTTAGACTATTTTCAACTCGATGTAGAGGAAGGTACTGCTAATTCAGATTACCGCTTTTATTTGGTGCAGGAGCTAGTAGAGGGAGAATCTTTAGCTGCTTTAGTCAAACAGGGATGGCATACCACCGAAGCGGAAGTTAAGGATATAGCCAGACAAGTTCTAGAAATACTGACTTATATTCATCAACTCAATCCACCCATTATTCATCGGGACATCAAACCGCAAAATATTATCCGGAGGACAGATGGCAAAGTTTATCTAGTGGATTTTGGAGCAGTGCAAACAGTTTATAACCAAACAATAGGTGGCAGTAAAACTTTGGTGGGAACTTTCGGTTATATGCCTGTGGAACAATTTCAAGGAAAAGTACATTGTGCTTCTGATTTGTATAGTTTGGGTTGTACCTTAATTTTTCTGCTTACCCATCGCTCTCCTGCTGATTTACCTCAAAAGCGGATGAAAATTGATTTTCGTCAAGGAGTGGATATTTCTAATGGTTTTGCCACTTGGCTAGAGAGCATGAGTGAGCCGATGTTAGAAACACGTTTTCAATCCGCGACAGAAGCTCTACTACAACTACAACAACCAGATTTAGCACCAGCAATACCCAAACCGAAAGGAACTCATATTCAACTCACTAAAACTGCCACCAAGCTTACCATTAAAATTCCTCATTATCACCACAAAAAAGCACGTCAAGCATTCGCCACTGGTTTATTCACTAGTTTATTGTTTACTGGTTGTGCATGCTTATTGGCTATAGTAGTACTGTTCATGTTTTTGTTTTTGTTTTCGTTTTTAAGCAGTTTTATTTTTCGATGTACAATTGTATTATCAATGATATTATATTTAATTTTTCAATTTAAAAGATTGAATATTTTGTTGACAGGTTCATTAGAAATATCAATAGAACCACATATTTTTAAAGTTCACAGCAAGAATTTTTTAAACAATCGTTATCTCCAAGGCAACCCAAAAGATTTGCGTATTATAGTAGGTAATATTACTGACAGTATAAACCTGGAAAAATTTACGGCCAAGAATGAGAATAAATTAACTGTACAAGAGCTGAAACTCCTGTGGCGATATCAGATACTCATTCTTCAGTTTGTAATCCATAGTTTGAATGTTTGGCTCGAATATGAAGAAAAAAAATTAAAACTTGATCTTGATCCAATAGATCGTTATTTAACAGATATTGAAAAGCGATGGCTGCATCAAGAAATTAGCAATTTTATGAAAACATGGAATTTATTTTAAGTAAAATTTTATTTCAATCGCCGTTACACGGAAGAGTTGGGGGTCTTGAACCCAGATTTCTTGATGATAAAATTTTGTATATTGATATGCTCCAAGCCATACAAAACTTTTTACTATTGCGTCGCCAGATAACTGTAAAGGTTGAAATCCCGATCACTTCAGCTAAAATTAACTTAGTAACAGCCCTATCCCAAGAAATTGTACTCACAGGGGAATTTCAGCTCACCCGCCGCTACTGGGGTCATCTAAGTGAGAATCATCTTACCTTCTATGGTCCTAGAGCTAACCGTCAGTTTTGTTTTCTGGTGAAAGGAAATTTGAGTGATGAAGGCTCCCAAACCTGGCTCAATGGCAAGATGCACCTCAGAACTGGGGATTTTTACCAGTTATTCTGTGCAGTAGTAACCATTTTTGTACTCTTATTGTTTATGTTTCGGTGGAGTGGCATGATTTTTCTGCCAGTTTTTTTGGGGTTTATTTACGGTATGGTGCAGTGGCATTTCCAGTGGTATGCCGAAGAGATTACCCAATTATTAACTGACTTGATGGCAGGGAAGCGGGGAGAGACACGGATATGATACAAAATCCCTGCATCCTTTACCTACTCTGACTTTCCTTTTGTGTTTCTTAAGAAAGCACTGCTAAGATCTTGCACCAAGTCTAAAATTGACTAGTGAAGATAGGCAATAGGCACTCTTACAAGAGGCAATAGTGATAATATTGGACGTTTTCCGTACCGAAATTGATTGTTATGATTTCCGTTGTTCAGTATTTATGATGCATAGTACAAGATCTGAGACTGTGTGGTATTGTTTCAACACTCATGTATATATCAAGCCATAGTTACCCCTGCATTTGTAAGACTTCCTGAATGGCGTTCAGAATTATCTCTGGCTCATCTATCCAAACAAAGTGACTACTCCTGGAAGCTAGCAATTGTCTACAATTGGTTGACAGTTTGAGTAGTTCAGTGTGCATTTTTTCTAGCAGTTTATCTGCAGCTTTAATTGGTATGTATAAATTGCCAATTGTGGGATTTAAAAAAGTCCTAGCTTTAATACTAACAAGAGGAATATCTCCCAAATTATCTGCCTGAATAACTTGACGGCCACTAGCCTCTAAATTCCATATTTCTCGCCACATTGTTAGCCAGTGCTGGGGACGATAAAAAGACCGCTTGACCATTCTTCGTGTTTCTGGCGGAAATTGGGCAAGCTCTCTTTTTATGACTTCAAAAATTCCCACGGTTCCTAACAGCCTTACTAGACCTAAAATGGAGCCAAGGATTGACATAGCAAATCCCGAACTAAAAAATAATGTTAGTGCCTTTAGTCGAAGCGGCATCTTTAACATAGCTTCTTCGTGAAGTCCATCTGTCAAGACAATACCGAAGACTTTTTCCGGAAAATGATGAGCATAAAGACGGACGTTATAACTGCCAAAAGAGTTACCGACTAAAAGATAAGGTGGTTCGATTCCTGCTCGATAAAGGAGGGTATCTAATTCTTTGACAATCTCTGAGCTGCAACGGGGTTTAGGACTCATTTGACTCCAGCCATATCCTGCTCGATCATAAATACAGACTCTGGTAATTTTAGCGATCTCTTCAATAAGAAAATAACCATCAATTCCCCCCAGACTATGTTCAATAACCACAGTGGGATTTCCCTCCCCTTTTGAGTATAAATGAAGCTGGTAACCATCGAGATTAATCATTTGACCTGGTGGCTGATATCTTCGATTTTCAATCCAAGTAATAATGATGTGATAAATTGTGGTAGTGAAGAGAAATAACCAGTTGAGGGGAATCCGCATAAAAGATTTTTTTAAGAGGAGATTTATTTCTGAAGTTTTCGGACTTCTCTATTAAAACATGGGATGAGCTTAATCTTGCCTTTTAATCTTGAGAAATAATAAACAATAATTCTGGGTGATAATTGCCATTAAGGGAGGCAGCAATGTCGCTACCACGAGCTTTAATCATAGAAAGTTGAATAACTATTATACTTTCGTTAAGTTAAGTTGGGGGAGCTGGGGGAGAAGGATTTTGCTTGAAGAACCATTTTTTGTATGGGCAATGCTCCGGATTTGGTATGAGGAGACGAGGGAGATGGGATAACGAATATAGCTAAATCTTCTTCCCAATTATCTTTGCAAAGCAATACCCAACGGGGAAGCTTGCCCTCAGGTGCGTAGCAGCAAAGCTCGGCAAAACAACAAATGACAAATGACAAACAACAAACAAAATATGCTTCCTGTAAGGCGACGTTGGCATCGGTTCCTTATTTGCTTTTTAGCTAGTCTGGTGTTTTTCCCTTGGCTAGCTTCTACAACCGCTGCTCAATTTACCCATCCCTCAGTGCCCTTGCAAGTAGCTCAAAAGTCTGATCAACAACTGGTACAACAAGGAATTGATAACTATCAGAGAGGAAACTTAGCAGAAGCGATCACTTTGTGGGAGGAGGCGTTACCAAAGATTACTGTAGCAGAGGATCGAGCCACTGTTCACAATAATCTTGCGATCGCTTATCGGGAAACTGGTAAACTGAATCCGGCAATTAAGCACTGGCAGCAGGCAATTGAACTTTATCGTTCCCAAGGCAAGGAGGAGCAGACACCAGCCATTGCCCAGTTGTTGCTCAACCAAGCACAGGCTTACAGCGATTTAGGACAGTATAACCGAGCGATTAAGTTGTTGCAGCCAACGGTGGCAATGGAGTTTCCCCAGGAGGAGCAGCTAACAAAAGCGGCAGTTAAGGGAGCTTTAGGTAATGCCTACCAAGCTTTAGGGGACTATGAACAGGCATTGACGGCTCACCAGGAAAGCTTAGATCTTGCCAAAAAACTCAACAATTCCAGCTATATTAGCATGGCTCTCAATGACCTGGGCAATACCTACTTTAGTCGAGCTAATCGCTATGAAGAGCAGGCAAATTCGGCTCTACTGGAGGGGGAGAGGAAGGAATATAACCGTTTAACAACAGCTTTCCAAGAGGATCGAACTGAAGCGAGAGCATTACTTGAACAAAGTATACAAGCAGCTAGAGGGGTGGCTCCTAGTCAAGAACTTCGAGCTTTAATGAATCTCAATCGCCTGTTGAAGAAAACTCAGGAAGAGCCAACAACTATTACTAGTAATTGGCAGCGAGTTAAGGAATTACTCCCTGCTGTACCAGATTCTCGGGAAAAAGCCTATGTCCTGATTCAGCTAGCAGAGAATATTCAATCTCAGGAGTCATTCCAAATTTTAACACAAGCCCTGGCAATTACCCGCCAGCTAGGAGATGCCAGAGCCGAATCCTTTGTCCTCGGAAACCTAGGCAAACTATACCAAGCAAGGAATGAATATGCTCCAGGGATGGAGTGGACAAGGAAAGCTCAATTTAAAGCTCAACAAATCAATGCTCCCGATAGCTTATATCGCTGGCAGTGGCAGGCAGGACAGATTTTGAAGGCAACGGGGGATTCTGGCAAAGCAATCGCTGCTTACCGACAAGCGATCGCTACCCTGCAAAGTATTCGTGGTGATATTATCAATGCAAGTAAAGACCTACAGTTTGACTTTCGTGACCAGGTAGAACCAATTTATCGCGAATTAATGGAACTGCTGCTGGAAGCACCAACGGCGGCAACCAAGGGAGAAACTTCCCCAGCTAAGGCAGTGGTGGATACTTTGGAACTACTGAAACTGGCGGAGTTGCAGAACTTTTTTGGTGATGAATGTGTACAGGTAGCTCTCTCCCAAGGTGAAGGTGAGCAAGGTTTGCAGGAGTCGAATACTGTAGTCGTTTACTCTGTGGTATTGGATAAGTTTACGGAAATGATTGTGCGATCGCCTGATGGTTCAATGAGTAATTATCGGGTGGCAATTAGTAAACAGGATCTAGAACAAGAAGTTACCGAATTACGCTCTTTACTGGAGAGGCGACAAACGGAACAATATTGGCCTAAGACGCAAAAAGTATATGATTTATTAATCCGTCCCCTAGAGGCCAAGCTAGCAGCAAGTGAGCCTAGTACTCTAGTCTTCATCAATGATGGAGTCTTGCGAAAAATACCGATGGGAGCACTCCATGACGGGGAACAATTTTTGATTGAAAAGTACGCGATCGCTACTACCCCTGGTCTGAAACTTACTAGCCGTCAAAGGTTAGATCAGCAAAATTTATCCACTCTGAGTCTAGGTTTAACCGTTGCTAGGCCACCTTTTGCTCCTCTAAGTAATGTCAAGGCGGAGGTAACAGCAGTTAAAGAGATATTAGGTGGGAATCAACTAGTAGATGAAGCCTTTACTCTGGCAAATTTTCAAGCCCAATTACAACAGCAGAGTTACCCCATTGTCCACATCGCTACTCACGGTAAATTTGGTGCCGACCGCCAGACTACGTTTTTGGTAGGATATGACCAAAAGATTAGTATTGAAGCATTAGACAATTTGCTGCGATCACGTCGGGGACAACCAGTAGAATTACTGACCTTGAGTGCCTGCCAAACCGCTGCTGGTGATGACCGTTCTGCTTTGGGATTAGCTGGTGTAGCAGTTCGTGCTGGGGTCGGCAGTGCTTTGGCTACTCTGTGGTACATCAATGATGAGTCCACAGTACCTCTGATTGAGGAGTTTTACCAGCAACTAAGTCAACCTAATGTTACTAAAGCGGAAGCTTTAAGAAAAGCTCAATTAAGGATGATTGCGGATCAAGAATTTGACTACAATCATCCTGCAGTTTGGTCACCGTTTATCCTTATCGGTAATTGGCTCTAAAGGTAGGTTTGGATAGAGCCCCATTTTGGAAAAAATACTCTATGTTTAGCTTTCAGTAAGCACTTCATTGCTCAATACGCTCAAGTTCTTCACGAACCACTTTACGTAAAATTTCTTCTAGAGGCTTATTGCTCTCTCGAATATGCTGGCGCAAGGCTTCATTGATCAAAGTTTGGTAGTTTCCTCCACCTGCAAGATGAACTTGCTCACGAAACCATGCTAAAACCTCATCATCTAGACGAATTGTAATGCGAGTTTTACCTGATGGTATCGGTTCAATCGCCCCTCGCTTTCCTTGACTAAAGTCATATTCTGCTTCCATGGCTATCCCTCTTCAAACTGCTGCCGTTCCTGCCGAGTTGCTTTACGAGCAGAAATGAGCCGAATTTCATCTCCCCGCAGCGTATAGACAACTACCAAAACCCTACCAAGCGCATCAAGACCAATTATGACAAACCTTTCCTCATCAAACCGCTCGTCGGAAATGGTAATTGCCAAATCATCTGAGAAAACAGATACTGCATCGGCAAAATCAATACCATGTTTGCGAAGATTAGTAGCCGCCTTGTCCCTATTCCATTGGTAAGCCATCTTAATTATAGTATGCACATCTGTACATATTACCAAGAGCAACCTCATAACTCTGTTTGCAGTCTCTCCAAATTCCTATTGCGATCGCATCTTTGCTGGCAAGTCAATACACTTGTATCCTATGGGACAAACCTGTGGAGCAGGCTTCTAGCC
>JAAHHL010001330.1 GCA_010672185.1 Caldora sp. SIO3E6
TCATTATTGCCAAGCGCCAGAATAAATCCAGCCTCATCAAGCAATCAAGTAGCTCTCACCTACAGCGCCTCAACATCATCTAATGATAAACCAGTTACCTGAGCAATAAACTCCATCGGACTTCCTGCCTTCTTCATTGCCTTGGCAATACTTTGTTTTTCCTCCTGCTCTCCTTCCTGTTTACCTCGTTTCCAACCCATTAACTCCGCTTCCGCTCTCGCCGTAGACATCATGCTATTTTCATACTGCTTGTCTTTTAAATAGCGTTGATAAGTTGCTCGTTCCTCATCTGATAAATACTCTTCCCGCAAACGTTCCTTTGCTTCCGCCAAACCTTGAGCGGAGAATTCATCCTTAATCTCACTGTTCTTCAAAAAGTAAAGCCATTCATCGATACTATCTTTTGTCTGATCATCAAAGTTATTGACTTTCAACAAATAATACTCTGGAAAAATCTCTGAGATTTTTTTGATATTAAACAGCTCTTGCTGGGTTGATGATAGTTCCAAGCGATCGTTCAAATGCCAGCCTCGAAACTCCTGCCGCCCTTGGTAAATATAATCTTGCCCTCTACCCAGGGAAAAATAAACAATATGAATAGAATAAACCTTCTTAATATTCTGGTATGGCTCTCCTCGGTTGAGATATTCTGCAATTAAGGTAGAAGCACCGTATAGCATTCTGTGAAAATAGTCTTGCTCTGTGCTATTTTGGACCTCGATTAAAAGTAGTTTACCTTCGGTACTTCGGGCGAGAATATCAACTCGATTAAACTTATTTTCTTCTCTCAGGGGATTACTCTCACTCTCCAAAATCGATTCAATTTTAATCGATTGCTGTAATAACTCACTGATAAAGCCCTCCAGAATAGCATGGTTGGCTTTATCTCGTAAGATCTTTTTGATAGCCCAATCAAAGCGAATATGTTTCATGACCCTAACTAGGGATTGGGAGAATAAGTGGATTGGTTCGCTGAGTTTACCTTCAAGGTATCAGAATGCGATCGCACCAATCGCGACATCAATATCATACAAAATTCTCTTCATCAGTTTCCTGTGGAACAGGCATCCTGCCTGTCATCTTCTTGGGGATAGAGTTTGGTTCTTCTGGGATAGCGGCAGGGCGGGTTTTGATCAAAAGTTTCTGGTAAAGTGAGCTAAGTTATCCCTAAACCCGCCCCTACAAATGGATGGGGATGTTGGGAAATTTGATTGGTTACAGCAGATATTGCTTTAGTTTTTCCCCATCAATATCTATCTTTGCCAAAAACCCTGGTGTTAGCCTCACCTTGACCAAAGTGGCGCGACACGCCTAAAAATTTAGGTCGTTGCTAATTTTTTCTTAAGTAATCCAGCGGACATGATATCAAACGAGAGCGAGATGATCTGCTGGCGATCGCACTAGCAGTATTGGAGCCACACTCACATTACCACCTTATAAGAATCGGTCATATTCCGCATGAGCTCCAATCCAAAACCACACTATGTCACTACCATCCTCTACTGCTAAAGCTCGATAATGAATTCCTACTCGTACTGACCAGAATCGTCCCACTTTCTTGAAATGCAATGAAGGATAGCGAGAATCTTGTTTTAGCAGTTTGTAGCAACGATCAGCCAGTTCTTGAATATCATGGGGTAACTGTCGATAATAATACCAGAAATCAGGAGTGGCACGGTGTTTCACAGCTCAGTACAACGTCCTTCTTGAAGATGTTGCAATGCTTGTTCAGCTAGTTTATCAAGCTTCCCTGCTGCCACATCTTCCTCAAATTGGCGATCCCACATCTTGGCATCAAATTCTGCAAACCAAGCTCGAAAAGCAGCTAGATCTTCTGGTGATAGTTGACTAACAGTGCGCTCAAGGTCTTGCAAAGTACTCATATTAGCAACAAAAATAAATAGCTCTTATACGATCATAATGCAAAAGGCAGAGGGCAGAAGGCAGAAGGCAGAGGGCAGAAGGCAGTCCCGATGAAAAAAAATTTTTTCACCACCATGCATGAAAATCCTTCTCTCCGCGTCCCCGCGTCCCCGCGTCTCTTTCAAGTCAGAGGGCAGAAGGCTCCAAGGGAAGAGATTGACAGGTAAAGGTTTACTGCATTTGGCGTTGTCCTAACCTCCCTGGCGGTTGCTATAACGCAAAAAAAACGCCCTCCTTTCCAGGAGGGCGCTTTGAGTTATTTAGTTAAAAAGTTGAACAATTCTTACGCTATCCAACCGGTGCTAACTATTAACCATTGATAGCAGGAGCTTGTAGTGCTACGGGAGCTGCTTCGCCTGCTGCCAAGTCTAAGGGGAAGTTGTGAGCGTTGCGCTCGTGCATTACTTCAAATCA
>JAAHHL010001331.1 GCA_010672185.1 Caldora sp. SIO3E6
AAAGGTGATGATTGAGGCAGAAGGCAGGAGGCAGGAGGCAGAAGTCAGGAGGCAGAAGTCAGGAGGCAGGAAGCAGAAGGCAGGAGGCAGGAGGCAGAAGGCAGGAGGCAGGAGGCAGGAGGCAGAAGACTTTGAGATAGTAAGGTTTATGATATCTGCTTTGCAAGCCTTTTATTAACTCACCAGTGAAAAAAGGGGGAAAAGTTTTTTCTTTCTGCTCTGGAGCCTTTTGCTATATCATTGCGATGGTCAATAGTAAGTTGGGAAAATTGCAAACACTAGGATTGAGACTAAAACGTGCCGTTGGGTTAGCGGAAAATGGTAGCTTACGCTACAGTTACTTATTGTCAAGAGCCAAGCATCTGTTGGCAGCGGTGAAAACGAAAGGACTTCGGTATGCTCTAGCCAAGATATTCAAAAAAATCTCTCAAAAGCTGGAAGAGGAAGCATCAGCATTTGAACCTCTACCAGAAACACCCCAAAGCGATGACATCAACTATCAGCAATGGTTGAACCATAATTATCCCCGGCAAGCAGATTTGCGCCAGATGGCTCAGACAGTGGAAATATTTAGTTACCAACCAGTCATTAGTGTGATTATGCCGGTATTTAATCCACCGGCAGCTTTCTTACAGGAGGCGATTGAATCAGTTCTTCAACAAGTTTATCCTTACTGGGAGTTATGTATTGCTGATGATGGCTCAACCAATAGTGATATTAGACCAATATTAGAAGAGTATAGGGAGCAAGATCAACGGATTAAAGTACTCTGGAGAGAAGAAAACGGTCATATTTCTCAGGCTTCTAATTCCGCTTTAAAGCTGGTAACCGGGGAGTTTGTCGCGCTACTAGATCATGATGACTTGTTGAGTCAGGATGCTTTGTACGAGATTGCCTTGCTCCTTAATAAGCATCCCTATGCTGACATGATCTACTCCGATGAAGATAAGATTCAAGATGATGGTAAGTTCAAAGAACCCTTTTTTAAGCCAGATTGGTGTCCTGACTCCTTCTTATCTCGGATGTACACTGCTCACCTGGGAGTTTACCGCCGTGCATTAGTAACGGAAATAGGAGGATTTAGAGTTGGCTATGAAGGTTCTCAAGACTATGACTTAGTATTGAGACTAACTGAAAAAACCGACAAGATTTTTCATATTCCCAAGATTTTATATCACTGGCGGAGTCATACTGCTTCTACTGCTAGCAATTTGGAGAGCAAAAACTATGCTATGGATGCAGCACAGAAGGCTCTAGCCGATGCACTACGCCGACGTGGGGAATTATCAGCGAGAGTAATTTCTCTTGCTTGTGGTCATCATATCGTAAGGTATGAGGTTAAGGAATTCAAGAAAGTCAGTATTATTATACCTACCAAAAATTTGGGCAAGATTCTGGATAATTGTTTGCAGTCGATTTTTGCCAAAACCCAATACCCCAATTATGAGGTGTTGCTGATTGATAATGGTAGTACTGAAGCCAGAACTCAGCAGGTAATCCAAAACTGGCAAAGTAAAGAACCCGATAGATTTAGCTACAAGTTACTCGATATTCCCTTTAATTTTTCCAAAATCAATAACTATGCCGTTGAGCATTGCCAAGGAGAGTACCTACTTTTTTTAAATAATGATACAGAAGTTGTCACTCCCGATTGGCTAGAGGCAATGGTAGAACAAGCACAAAGACCTGCTATTGGTGCAGTTGGTGCAATGTTACTGTATCCTGATAAGACTATACAACATGCTGGGGTAGTAGCAGGTATTGGAGGTGTAGCTGGGCATAGCCATAAGTACTCTGACTCCGATTCTCCTGGTTATTTTGGTCAATTGCAAACTATCAATAACTACTCAGCTGTTACCGCTGCTTGTTTGATGTGTCGGCGTAATCTCTTTGAAGAGGTTGGTGGTTTTACAGAAGAACTAACCATTGCGTTTAATGATGTTGACTTTTGTTTTAAGCTCATTGAGCAAGGTTACCGGAATATCTATTTACCCCATGTAGTGCTCTATCACTACGAATCGAAGAGTAGGGGTTATGAGGATACTGTGGAGAAACAAACTCGATTTAGTCGAGAAATTCAGTATATGCAACACAAGTGGCAAAAATTTATTCAATATGACCCTTGCTACAACCTCAATTTAACTAATAAGACAGAGGATTTTAGTTTGAGATTGTAGGATATTTGACTCTGTGGAACAGGCTTCTAGCCTGTCTCTAGTTTACGATCACACTCTAAAAATATGTGGAACAGGCTTCTAGCCTGTCTTTAGGCTACACTGGCACCGATGCCAGTTCCACGGAAGTTGAAATTGTTGTTGTTGGGTTGTGTTTCCCTTC
>JAAHHL010001332.1 GCA_010672185.1 Caldora sp. SIO3E6
TAAGTTTTAGACAGGCGTGCAAGATCTGAGTTAAACCCAACAGCGAGTAGCTTGCATTCGTCTTGCATACGACTAGACAAGGATTTCAGTCCACTTGAGTGGACTTGAGCTATTAGCCGTGGAATTAATTCCACGGTGGTTTTGGAGCTTGTTGAGAATGGTGCAAGATCTAAGAGGGGGAGTCAATTTTTGTATTAGCAGTATGTTCAAACCACCCCTAACGAGTCTAAGCAGCTACTTCTACAGTAGCTTTCTCCTGTACTGAAGATTGCTGCAACTTGGCTTCCTCTGCTAGAAAATCCGCTAGTTGAAGTTCAATTTGCTCCTTGATAATCTGGCGATATTCCAGGAAATGTTCAATTTGAGCGCAAACTGATAAATAACTGGGTATTCCTCGCCGATTGTGTCGGTACATACTAAATAGATAAGGCCAGAATTTCCAACGAGTTTGGCGAACCACTCCTTGCCGCCAGCAGATGATCAGTAATGCTCGGATAACTGTCCAATTTGATTCCTTTCTATAAGTTTTTTCCTTTTTTTTAGGAATTTTGTGACACTCCGCCTCTCCCAAAATGCGATAGTGGCGGTAAGTGCGGTCGAGAAAGTTCTGGGGGTCGTAAAGTGTCCAGAAGGCTTTGATGTATTCCCGGGCAATTTCTTCCAAAGGACGAGTCGGTACAAAGTTCATCAAAGTCGTCTGATTGATATTACCTGATTGTCCCCGCATACGTCCTTCTTTTTCTAAGCGATGCCATAAAGCAGTATCTGGTAAGGCTTGCAACATGCTAAAAATAGCAGTGGGAATCGAGGTTCTCTGAACAAACTCAACAATGCGATCGCCTGCTCCTGGTTTTTCCCCATCAAAGCCGATAATAAATCCTGCCATAATCCGCAATCCTGACTTGATGATCTTGTTAACCGATTCACTCAGAGGATCTCGCGTATTTTGGTACTTTTGGGTTAAGGCTAAGCTATCCGCATCTGGAGTCTCAATACCTAAAAAGACTGCCCCAAAATTGCAGGCAGTCATGAGATCCATCAATTCTTGGTCTTTGGCTAAATCCACCGAGGCTTCTGTGCCAAAGGTGAAGGGATAGCCATGTTTCTCCATCCAGGGTTTGAGTTCCCGCAACAACAACTTCACATTGCGCTTATTACCAATAAAGTTGTCATCCACCATAAAAATACTGCGTCGCCAACCCAACTCATAGAGCCTTTCTAGTTCTGCTATTAGTTGAGTTGGGCTTTTTGTCCGAGGTTTGCGCCCGTAGAGGACGATAATATCGCAGAATTCGCACTGGAAGGGACACCCACGGGAAAACTGGACAGACATCTCCGAATAAGCATCTAAATCCAGTAAATCGTAGCGGGGAATTGGGGTGCTGGTAACGTCTGGTTTTTCTCCTCCAGAGCGGAAAACTCCTTGACTATCCCCTCGTTCAATAGCTTCTACCAATAGGGGCAAAGTGATTTCCCCTTCATCCAGCACCAAATAGTCTGCACCAGCATCTTTGGTTTCATGAGATAAAGCTGTGGGGTAAGGACCACCAACTGCCACCTTCTTACCCCGTCTTTTTGCCTCCCGAATTTGAGCAAGTAAATCCTCTTTTTGGACAATCATCCCAGAGAGAATCACCAACTCAGCCCATTCCCACTCAGCTTCGGTTACCTGACGGATATTACGGTCTACTAGTTGAAACTCCCAGGTTTGGGGCAAAATTGCCGCTACCGTTACTAAACTTAAAGGCGGTAGCATCGCCTTACGTCCCAGCAATGCTATTGTCTTCTCAAAAGACCAAAAACTTTTGGGGAAAACGGGATACAGAAGTAAAACTTTCATATAACCTCAAACCTCATGCGTTTACTATAACGACTTGAACACCATAATTAAGGAGTCGGAGAAGACCAAAGTGCCATTAAGTGATTATTGTGGCACATTGCTCTTAATTCCCTCATTGGAATGAGGTGTTAGGTGTTAGGTGTTAGGCATTGGTGACAAGTGAAAAGGTCGTGCATTTTGTCAACTCCCATATAAGTACCTAAGCAAAATTAATTGGATATTCGCTTCTTGCCCTGCAAGGCTTACAGGCAAAATTATATACAATTAATTTTGCACGACTACTTATGGCGTAGTGGTTCTAAAAAAAACCTATATATGGAAATACTTCAAGGGTTAAGGAAAATTGTATTCTTCTTCCTCCGCTCCTCCGCTCCTCCGCTCCTCCGCTCCTCCGCTCCTCTGCTCCTCCGCTCCTCCACTCCTCCGCTCCTCCGCTCCTCCGCGCCTCCGCTCCTCCGCTCCTCCGCTCCTCCGCTCCTCCGCTCCCTTGAC
>JAAHHL010001333.1 GCA_010672185.1 Caldora sp. SIO3E6
TCCTAAGAGGAGAGGGGTTTGGGGAGGGGTCAGACCCCACATCGATTCGCCAACAGTATCTTTAAACTCTGGGTGGGTGTGGAAGCTAAGCGCTAAGCTATCCCTAGCTTAAGTTGACACCAATGCACGTCGGTGCGCCCCTACAGGGGTGTGGGTGAATTGGTCATGATGACACAGTAGAGGTGATTGGGTATCATCATTTCCTAATTTTGTAATGATTTCTGGTCAAATTTATGGGGTTCTTATACCATCTTTGGGTGACAATTTTACCCAATTGATTTAAAAACATTGGACAATCTGAATGTGGCGATTATATTTCAGCTGCAGACATAATGTAGGGGCGCACCGACGTGCGCCCTTTCCGACTGATACTCTATTTAGATACCCTAAATCCGCTGTCATTTGTCATTTGTTGTTTGTCATTTGTTGTTTGTTGTTTGTTGTTTGTCATTTGTTGTTTGTTGTTTGTTATTTGTTGTTTGTTGTTTGGGAATTGATCTCCCTTGTCCCCCTTGTCCTCCTTGTCCTCCTTGTCTCCTCTACTCCGCTTCCCCAATCAAAGTAAATGCTGCCCAATCTTGGGGATTAGGGTGGGTTTTCATTGTAGTTAACATTGCTTGTCGCAAAGCTTGAGCTTTGTTACCAGTTTGTTGGAAATTGCGATAAAACTCAGTCATCAGGCTGGCTGTTGGTGCATCGGGTACAGACCACAGGGATACGATTATACTGGGAACTCCAGCAGTAATTAGAGAACGGGACAATCCAATCACCCCATCCCCAGTAATTCTACCTCTACCGGTATCACAGGCACTCAAAACTACTAACTCAGCGTTTAAGTTTAAATCGAAGATTTCGCCAGCAGTAAGTAAGCCATCATTGAGTTTACCAGTACCATCAGGAGCCAGTGCGATCGCTCCTGGTACGCCTAATCCTTTAAAATCATCTAACAGTCCATGAGTAGCTAGGTGAATAATCCTAGCATCAGGGAGTTTGGGCAAAATAGCAGATTTAGTGGCTTGGTTACCGGTTATCGGTTGAATGTTGAAGAGTTCAGCAATAGCAAAAGCTTCTTTCTCTGCACCAGGTAAATTAGATAATTGCTGAGGAGTTTCTCCAACTTTAGTTACAACAGTAGGCATTGTTGGATTACCGACAATCAACATATCTCCCCCAGATCTCTTACTCCTCTGCTCATTGGTTAGTTCCAATACTTGGATAGCTGGAGCAGTAAGGATAGTATGCTTTTCAATAAGGTATTTACCAGAGGCATCTTGAAGTGCTGGAAAGGGAACGAGGAAAAGTGAGCTTTGTGGCAGAAAGATAACTCGTTCATCAGGATTAGTTGGGAGATATTTAGCGATGGGTTCGATCAGGAGTTGATGGAGTTGTCGGAGGCGATCGCTTTGATCAGGTAATGGCTCGAAGGATGCGTAAAGGCTGCGACTTCTAACTCCCATTGATTGACGGCTGATAGTAACTAGTTCAGCTAGGGAACTATTGTCTTGCTGCCACAGGGGTTTAAGATCTCTACGACGAAAGGTTACTTCCCCTGTGGGTTTAATTACCCAAATATAGAGTTCTGATTCGTGAGTTTCTTGTTTACCCCTTATCTTGAAGTTGTCATAAAAGTTGTCATAAATAATCGAATATTCAACCAGAGTGGCATTTTGCTCCTTGGCAATTTGTTGCAGTTGCTCGATGGTAGGTGGAGTGATGGAAGAGTTAGCAGAATCAGAGGTTGTGGCAATGCGCTTAGCTAATAGTTCTACAAACGCCCTGGCACGTCCCCGTTCTGCAATTAAGAGAGCAGGTAAGGGTTGATTTTGGGCGATGAGGACTTCTTGTAAAGTGCGATAAGTGCGAGCTTGCTCCTCAAAAATTGAGACTTTCCAGGCATCATTTTCACCCAATCTTTCCCGTAGAGATTCCCTTACCTCAATTCCAGCACGGAGGATGTTTTCGGCTTCAGTGAGATTGCCAGATTTGAACAGAGCCAGTCCTAGATTATTCAGAGATTGCCCTTCCCCATTCTTGTCCCCAGTTTCCCTTTTGATGGCTAAACTCTGCTGGAAGTACTCAATGGCTTGGGTGTATTCTCCTAGGGCATAGTAAGCATTTCCCAAATTGCCCAGAGCATCTCCTTCTCCATTACGGTCATTGATTTCCCGTTTGATGGCTAAACTCTGCTGATGGTACTCAATGGCTTGGGCGTATTCTCCTAGGGCATAGTAAGCATTTCCCAGATTACCCAGAGATTGCCCCTCTCCTAAACGGTGTTTGATTTCCCGTGTGATGGCTAAACCCTGCTGATAGTAATCAATGGCTTGGG
>JAAHHL010001334.1 GCA_010672185.1 Caldora sp. SIO3E6
TGTGAGACAGGGGTGAGCGAAAAAAGGGTTGGGGGAACAATCAACAAGCAGACGCGGGGACGCGGGGACGCACCAGACGCGGAGAATTGAAATCCCAACCAAAATTTCGTTCACCCGTGAGACAGTTAAGGGAACTCCAAGAAATAAATTATCCCAATTTTTGGACAAGACTAACTCCCTCAGCTCCCTCAGCTCCCTCAGCCCCTCAGTCCCTCAGTCCCTCAGCCCCTCAGCCCCTCAGTCCCTCAGCTCCTCAGCCTCAAGGGCAGCAGCCAAACGTTGTAATGTTTTTGTTAGTTGTTCGAGTTCTTCTACTGAGCCATGCTGAGCTTCTGCTAGGGTTTGCACCGCATCGCTTAAAGCAAATATCTGGTAGCCCTGTTGTTGGATTTGGTGTCCTTGATGTTGCACTTGGACAGCAAGAGCATCTACTCGCTCAGCCAGACGCTCAATTGTCTCAGTGCTCATAAGTACTGCTTCTCCAATTTCTCCCACAATTGACTCCAGACGACTAATTCGTGCTTCTACGGCAATAGATCCCCTATTGGCAGGAGTCGGTTTGCTTTGAGCGTTTCCAAACTGGGCTTGTTGATTCACTTGTCTCTACACACAACGCATATACTTGAACTTCCTTGGCTACAGGAGCTTGATTGGCAACCTTTGATTACGCTATAGTGGTTAGTATACGAACTTATAAAAACTATCGTAATGCCGTTTCGGAAAAATAACAAGATTGGAGCCAAAAAGTTTTTGAGCAAGCCTTTGGATGCTCAGCCTATTTGCTTTAAAGGATATCAAGGGCAGAAGGAACAACTCAAAACCGTTCCCAACTGGCAGGAACGGGTCAGGGCTTTTATAGATGAGTTAATCCAGGAATCTACGCAAAATGGCAAGGTTTGACCATAGCTGCACAGAAGTTAGGTAGCAGTTACCGAATATGCGCCCACTTGCTCATAATTTTTGATCATAGGGATGTAGAATGGCAGTGGCGGTAACTCAAGCAGTTAGCTATTCTAGCAATTATACCGCTGACTACTATTTGTAGTTGTTTGTTGTTATTTTAAATAGTCAAGTTAACAATTAACCAACGACAGCTCAAAAGTACACAACTCACGATTGCTTAACAATGTTTCTACTACTTACCCAGATACTGCTTTGGGTGCTCATCACCTTCATTCTATACCGTTTACTTACTGAAGTAATCCCTAAACAGTACTTTACCCTACTTGGGGCTTTGTTTCTGTTTGGTATCATTGCCTTGGCGTTCTTCTTTCCCAATGATCAACTGGTATCCGCAGCGTGGAAAGCTATCTCGTTTCCCCTCAAGCCCTTGGGAGCTGCTATTGTACTGTTGATTATTGCCCTGCGTAAAGGTCTAGCTAAGTCACAGAATTTGGTTGTGACAGCTATGGTGATTCTACTGATCTCCAGTATGCCGTTTTTTGCGAACCTGCTGGCTCAACGCTCAGAAACAATTGCTCAAACTGACCCAACAGCGCCAGCGCAAACCACGGGAGCAATTGTTTTGTTAGGACGGGGTTCGACTTTCTCTTTTGGACAAACTCAGCTGAACAATACCGGTGACCTCGTCTTTTACACTTCTCAATTGTATCAGGCTTCGGGCAACCAACCCCTAGTGATTGTTAGTCCAGGGCGCAGTTTCGACCCCCAAGGAAATCAAGACCAAACAGTTGTTGAGGCTAATGATATCGCTACCTTACTTACCCAAGTAGGTGTTCCCAGAAGCCGCATCGTCACTGAGTCGAGTGGTCTAGATTTGCGGGGCCGAGCCAGAGAGATACAGAGGCTCCTACAAGAACAAGGATTAGAGGGCACTTCAGTTACCGTAGTTTCACCTGGTTTCGGTAGTCGTATAGCTGGGCAAGCTTTCAGCGATGCTGGGATCAATGTTATCGCTCAACCTGCTGGCTTTTTTGGCTCTCGACCTGTAGCTGCTATCAATCGACTCCCCTCTCCCTTATCTTTTGTTCCCTCGGAAGAAGCACTTACTCTTACTACAAGAGTGGTGGAAGAATTCCTAACTTCGATTTACTACGCCTTACGAGGTTCGCTTTCCGTCAATCCTGGAAATATTGGTTGACTCATCAGCTCTACCGATTATAACTTGTTTAAAATCCCTGAAATCATTATCATGTAGTGATTTTAGGGATTTTTGATTGGTATGGCAAAAGGCAGAGGGCAGAGGGCAGAAGGCAGAGGGCAGAAGGCAGAGGGCAGAAGGCAGAGGGCAGAAGGCAGAGGGCAGAAGGCAGAGGGCAGAGGGCAGAGGGCAGAGGGCAGAGGGCAGAGGGCAGAAGGCAGAG
>JAAHHL010001335.1 GCA_010672185.1 Caldora sp. SIO3E6
TCCCATTAAACAAGTCTGCTTCTGTATAGTCGAATAATGCTAACTCTTCCAAAGGTAGATAAATCCTACCTCGCTTGGCATCTTCCCCTACATCTCGGAGGATATTGGTTAACTGACAGGCAATACCCAAAGCGATCGCTTCTTCAGTAGGATACTTGGTATCTAGGGGTTGACTCCAGGGAGTTTGGCTAGAGGATTCAAGACCTAACACAGCACAAGACATTAACCCAACTGTACCAGCTACCCGGTAACAGTAAAGATTGAGCTCAGTAAAGGTCTCATAGCGCCTCCGATACAAGTCCATCCTCTGACCAGCAATCATATCCCGAAATGGTTCAATATCCATCGGAAAGCGTTGTATTGTATCCACTAACGCCACATCAGGATCATCTGTTGGTTGTCCCGCAAATAAAGATTCTAGATGGTTTTCCCACCGGTCTAGAGTCTCAGGGGTGGTTAAGCTAGACTGGGGGCCATCCACCAGTTCATCGGTGCGCCGACACCAAGCATAGATTGCCCAGATAGCTCGACGTTTGGCTTCTGGCATGAGTAATGTGCCCAGATAAAACGTCTTGGCATACTTAGCTGTAATCTGACGGCAGATTTCGTAAGAGTCCGACTGGGAAGCCAGCTTTCTCATGGGCGGAGATTTAGACAGTTGAAGCATTGTCGCAGACTAGGAGAGTAGCAGCCATTAGCTCTGGGCTTTCGGCTTTGGATACCGGTTTTTAGGAGTCAAGATTTGGCCTGTTAATTGTCAAGCCCCAACTTTCTATTAAACCTTAATAGCTGAGCCCTTAGTGCTGTTGGCGCGGTATCTGTCTCCGGTCGGGTTGAAGTAGTACCCTGAGTAGATGCCTTATTTGGTTGCGCTCCCAGCAAACTTTGGCTGCCGTTTATTACTTGCGCTGTTAGCTTACCAGAAAGTACGGCCCCTTCCATACTCGCTAAGTAACGTTGCATGGTGTAATCACCAGTTAGGTAAAAATTGTTAATCGGCGTTGTTTGAGAAGGGCGGTACTGTTGACGTCCCGGTGTTGCTTTATACACAGAGCGAGGGGTCTTAACAATATGATACTTCAGCAATTGAGCGGGGTTATCTCCCTTCAAATGCTGGGGAAAGAGTTTTTCCAACTCTGTCATCGTAGCATCAACAATTTCCTGTTCGGATTTGGCCACCCAATCCTTTGCCGGTGCTAGCACCAATTCCAGCATTGACTTATCAGGATTAGCGTATTCCTTACAAGTGTTGCTCATATCAGCATAGACACTCAGTAGAGGCGATCGCGAAAATAGGAGATGATCTATATCTGTTAGCTTACGGTCAAACCACAGATGCACATTAATCACTGGAACTCCTGCCAAACCATCCAGCTGTTTGAAGAAATCCAGCTGCTCCCAAGGTTCTGGGAGCATTAGTTTTAAGGGATCTACTGGCATAGCTGACACATAGGCATCTGCTGTAAGTACTTTCTCCTCAACTCCCTTGATTCCCCTAATCGAAAAACCCCTTACTGTACCATCGGAGTTCAGCAGAAATTCTTTAACTGGTGCATTCAAATGTACCTCGCCCCCCCTTGCTTGGATGTAATCTACTAGAGGCTGACAGAGACGTTCTGTGGGTGAACCATCGAGGAACGCCATTTTGGAACCATTCTTTTCCTGAAGGAAGCGATTGAGAGCAGTGAGAATCACCGTTGACGAAATTTCATCGGGGTTGATAAAGTTCAGTGCCTTGGACATCGCAATAAACACTTCTGTTTCTACCCTAGGAGGTACTTTTTGTCGCTTCAGCCATTCCGAAAAGGAATACTTATCCATTTCCTCGACATACTTTTGTCCCTGGATAATTGCTGGGATTAAACCTATCCCGAAGCGAATTTTTTCCGGCCAAGTGAGCATATCATTGTTGCGCAGAATAGCGACAATGCCATTGAGCGGGGCTGGTAAATTCGGAAAATCAAATCGGGAGTAGGTCCCGGGTTGACTCGGCTGATTGAAGATCATTGTGTGTTGTTTCCACTGCAAGCGGTCTTCAATGTTCAGCTCTCGAAACAGTTGCAGCATATTGGGATAAGCACCAAAAAAAATGTGCAAACCAGTTTCATACCAGTCTCCCTCTTCGTCCTTCCAGGCAGCTACTTTCCCCCCTAATACATCTCGGCTCTCTAGGACAATTGGTGTATGTCCAGCGTCAGCTAGGTATTTAGCGCAGGAAAGACCTGCTAGACCGGCTCCAGCGATCGCAACTCGCATGTGATGGTACTACTCTTAATTACTTGTTGGTCGATGTGATAATTTACTCATTATACTTTGCATTCTG
>JAAHHL010001336.1 GCA_010672185.1 Caldora sp. SIO3E6
TGTGCTCTGGATGATCAAATCCTCATGAGTGATCAAGAAAAAGAGCTTCTGGATCTTGCTAATGGTCGTGTACTCTTGTTCCATCTTAGTGGCCCGATGATCTTTGGAGTATCGAAAGCGATCGCCCGTCAACAGGTGGCCATGGAAGACCATGATGTGCTGATTCTAGACTTAAGCGATGTACCTCATTTAGGTGTTACCTCTTCTCTAGCGATCGAAAATACCATCAAGGAAGCCTATGATAAAGGTCGTCAGGTATTTATTATCGGTGCTACAGGTCAGACTCAAAAGCGGTTACAAACCTTGGGAATTTTGGCCATGTTACCCCCAAATAATGTGCTGATGGATCGGCGAGAGGCACTGGAGCAAGCTGTGGCTTTGGTAAATCCACAAGTAGCGGAATTTAACACTGTTACTTCTGGTTACCACTAATTTCTTTCAGGGGTAACAACAAGGCTAAAAAGAAAACTGGGTGTGGGAAGAGGGGGAAGAGAGGGGAGTGTGGGAAGCTCATAGATTGTGGGGAAAGAGATTGTGTCAAGTATCGGAAAATTCTCTTCTCCCCATACCTCCCACACTCCCCATCCTCCTTATCAGTTCAAGGTTTGAGCCTTAACAAGGATGCCATTCCCCTACACCCGCTCATCCAGTCAATATTTTTATCTTCTTGTTATCAATTATCCATTATCAATTATCCATTGATAACCAATGATACCAATAGTTAACTCAATGCTCTCATTTCCTTTACTTAAACCTATCCCACCTCTACTAGCAACAGCAACAGAGGCAGAATATGGTCCGATTATTCTGACTGCTGTCCTACTCAGTTTAGTCATCATTTACATTACCAGCAAACTGGGAGGAGAACTATCTAAACGACTAGATTTACCTCCTGTTTTAGGAGAATTGGTAGGAGGAGTAGTTGTCGGTGTTTCGGCACTGCACCTGCTGATGTTTCCCGAAAATGGAGCATCAGCCGCCGATTCCGTGATCATGACTATTGTGCAAGCGATCGCGAATTTAAGTCCTGAAGCGGTAACCAGTATCTTCAACAGCCAAAGCGAGGTAATCTCTGTTCTAGCGGAACTAGGGGTAATTATCCTCCTATTTGAAATTGGTTTGGAATCAGACTTAAGGGAATTAGGTAAAGTCGGTTACCAAGCAACCATTGTCGCCTGTGTTGGAGTCGTCGTTCCTTTTGCCGCAGGTACAGGAGGATTGATGCTGTTGTTCGAGGTTCCAGCAATTCCAGCAATTTTTGCCGGTGCTGCGCTCACGGCTACTAGTATCGGTATTACTTCCAAAGTCTTGTCAGAACTAGGAGCGCTTAAATCTCGGGAAGGTCAAATTATTGTCGGTGCTGCTGTTATTGATGATGTTTTGGGTATCATCGTTCTGGCAGTTGTAGCAAGTCTAGCGAAAACTGGTGAAGTAGATGTTCTCAATGTTATCTATCTTATTATCAGCGCTAGTGTTTTCCTGATTGGTTCAATTCTCCTCGGTAAATTCTTTAATAAAACTTTCGTTACCATTGCTGATAAGCTACAAACTAGAGGTAAATTGGTCATTCCAGCCATTACCTTTGCTTTCTTTATGGCTTTTCTTGCCAATGCGATTCATTTAGAAGCTATCTTAGGCGCATTTGCCGCTGGTTTAGTTCTAGATGAAACAGATAAACGTAACCAACTGGATCAACAAGTAGTTCCCATCGCTGATATCCTCGTACCAATTTTCTTTGTTACTGTTGGCGCTAAGGCTGACTTGAGCGTACTTAATCCTGCTATTCCCAGCAATCGGGAAGGGCTAATTATTGCCACTTTTCTCCTTGTTGTTGCCATTTTCGGTAAAGTGGTCACAGGTTGGAGTATTTTTGGACAAGCACCAATTAACCGCTTAGCCATTGGGGTGGGGATGATTCCACGGGGTGAAGTTGGATTGGTTTTTGCTGGTATTGGTTCCGCTAGTGGTGTTCTCAGCAAACCTTTAGAAGCAGCGATTATCATTATGGTCATTCTGACGACATTTTTAGCACCACCATTTCTACGGCTTGCTTTTAAAGAACCCACTGAGCCAGTGGAGTCAGTGGATTCTGCTGGTTAATTAGCAGTAGTAGGACTTCAGTCCAAAAAGAAGGGGAGAAACAAGTCAGCTTCCGTGATAACCTTCTGCCTTGGAGCCTTTTTTCTCAAGAGCCGCCCCACGGGCGGCGCGCCACCCGCTACAAATGAAAGAAACACTACCTCCTACCTCCTTCCAATGAACCTTGGTGCCTTCTTTCCTTCTACCTTCTTTCCTCCTTTCTCCTCCCTCGCCTCCTGCCTC
>JAAHHL010001337.1 GCA_010672185.1 Caldora sp. SIO3E6
GACTGCCAAGATAAATTATCTATCTCTTTCCAAAATCGATGCCCTTTCTTAATAATGTGTTTTTCTGCTAGTAACATTACTGTCTGGCGAGGCTCACGCTGGTTGCATATTGTGAAAGCTTCATGTCTAATGATAGCATAGATGACTAAGTTTGACTATATTTTTAGTGAAACTTTACGATACCCGTTTAGTTGCCCGACGCATGGCAAATAGAGGAGAAGGAACCATTGTTAATGTTTCCAGCTTGATGGGCAAAGTTGCAGCACCGACAATGGCTACCTACTCTGCCACCAAATTTGCAATTTTGGGATTCACCAAAGCCTTACGCAGGGAACTAGCACCCCACAATATCCAGGTACTTGCTTTGCTCCCCTCTTTAACCGATACAGATATGGTGCGAGGATTAAAGCTATTTCGCTGGGTAGTACCAATGACTCCCCAGAGAGTAGCCAAGGCACTTGTGACTGGAGTACAAAAACAATCACCAGAAATTTTAGTCGGATGGCAAAGTCACCTAGCTGTATGGTGCGATCGCATTCTCCCTTGGCTATTAGAAAAAGTGCTACTGATGGCGACTCCCAAAGAGTATCAAGGACTTAGATTACGCCGAGCCACTTCGCGTTAATGTAAGGTATCAACTTAAGCTGCCGACTAACGGGTGAGCGAAAAAAGGAGTGGGGAAACGAGTAAATAGACGCGGAGACGCGGGGACGCGGGGACGCGGAGAATGGAAATCCCACCTCATATTTCGTTCACCCCCGACTAACCCACCCCTAACCCCTCCCAAGAGAGGAACTGGAATATCCCCCCCTGAGCCCAAGGAAGACAAGGAAAACTCGAAAACGTTAGTATAGGGTTTCAAAGGTGTATAGCACGATTTGAGAGTCTCCAGTTATGCCGCTTACGGTTAACGGGATAGATATAAGTCAATTGATAACCTCAAAAAGTTAACCTAAAGCAAGCAAGGTCAAAAAATACCAATGGTACAAGCAAAATCAGGTGACACTGTGAAAATACACTATACAGGAAAATTAGATGATGGAACAGTGTTTGATTCGTCTACTAACCGTGAACCCTTAGAATTCACCATTAGTGGAGGACAGGTTATTCCCGGTTTCGATCAAGCAGTTATAGGTATGAGTCTTGGAGAATCCAAAACGGCAACAATTCCTATGGATCAAGCTTATGGTCCCTATCGAGACGAGATGGTTTTGGAAGTTGGTAGAGACAAAATGCCCTCAGACTTACAACCAGAAGTTGGTCAACAATTACAACTCCAGCAACCAAATGGTCAAAATATTGGGGTTATTGTAACTCAGGTTACAGAGTCTAATGTGAGATTAGATGCTAATCATCCTCTTGCTGGACAAGATCTGACATTTGATCTTGAATTAGTGGCGATTGCTTGAGACTTTCCCACAAAGGCGGCGGCTGCATCCGTTGTGGATAAAAAAATACTTGTGGGGGTTCAAGAGAAAAACATGTAGACGAGTAGATAAGTATGCATAGCTATCTGCCCTCTGACTGTTTGCTTCAGAACCCCCACGGGGTAATTATAGCAACCGCCAGGGAGGTTAGGACAAGGACAAACGCTGAAACCTTGACCTGTCAATCTCTTCCCTTGGATCCTTCTGCCTTCTGCCTTTTGCCTTTTGCTATAAAAATTAAAAATATTGGTTCCATGAAAAAATTACTGTTCGTTAGCTCTCTTGTCTTCTTTATTGCTGGATTTGAAGCAAAGTCTGAGTCTACCTACATCAACACGGATCAGCCATTGGAAGTTACTCAACTCACCAAAGAGTCTACCAGTACTTCTACTAGTGTCTCATTAGAACTGCTCGAACTAGGAGCTGAGCCTAGGCAGGAAATGCGCTTCACCCCTACGGTAAATTCCCAGCAAACTTTAACCATGACCATGGATGTAGACGTTAATATGTCTATCGGAGGTCAATCTCCCCCCACTGTGGATACTCCAGCAATTGAAATGAAGATGGAGACACAAGTTACTCAAGTCGATGCCAACGGGGATATTTATGCCGATTTTTTCTATTCTGAAGTGGATGTCATCCCTGATGCTGAGACTCCCGCAGACTTGGTTGATGTCATGCGATCGAAACTCCAAAGTCTAGTGGGTTTGCAAGGTTCTTTGGTTCTGGATGCTCAAGGAAACACGAAAGATATCGACTTCGATTTGCCTGAGGGTATTGACCCTAACACTCAACAAATGTTTCAGCAAATCTCTAGTTCCCTGAAGCAACTATCCTCACCATTTCCCTCAGCTGCCATCGGTGTTGGTGCCAAGTGGCAGGTTGCTCACTCCC
>JAAHHL010001338.1 GCA_010672185.1 Caldora sp. SIO3E6
TGTATCAAAGGGTTCAAAAAGCTGGCATTGTTGTGGAAAATCCCTGGGTAATCTTCAAGCTGAAAGCTGACAGCTGACAGCTGAAAGCTCAAAACTGATAGCTAATGACTTATTCAGCAAACCCTATCTACTTTGGCAAGAGGTCTCTAATGGTCGAACCAGCTTTCTCAAACCTCCTAGGGCAAAACCAAGCGGTTACTTTATTACAAGGAGCGATCGCAACTAACCGAATTGCCCCCGCTTATCTATTTGCTGGTTCTCCCGGCATCGGGCGAAGTATCGCAGCACGAGCTTTTATTGAATTATTGTTTTGTCAAGGTATCCCTCTTGAGCAGCAACCTCTAATCACAAGACGGTTAGAGCAAGGTAACCATCCGGATATGTTGTGGATAGAGCCAACCTATCTCCATAATGGCAACCTCTTATCTGCCCAGGAAGCAGCGGAAAAGGGGCTCAAGCGCAGGGCTCCCCCTCAAATTAGGTTAGAGCAAATTCGTGAAATTGCCCAATTTCTCAGTCGTTCTGCTCTAGAAGCTCCTCGTAAGGTAGTAGTGCTAGAGCAGGCAGAAACCATGGCAGAAGCCGCCGCCAATGGCTTGCTCAAGACTTTGGAAGAACCCGGGGTAGCAACGTTAATTTTGATTGCCCCTAGCACCGAATCTCTCCTACCGACGCTAGTTTCTCGCTGTCAAAGAATTCCCTTCTATCGGCTAGCGCTATCCGATATGGAAGTAGTACTGAAGCAGGCAGGTTATGAAGAGCTTCTCCAAGAGTCATCAGTACTAGCAATGGCTCAAGGAAGTCCTGGGCAAGCGATCGCTTCTTTCCAACAGCTTCAAGCCATTCCCGATAGTTTACTTGCCCAACTCACTCAGATACCTAAAACACCTCGCAGAGCACTAGAACTAGCCAAAGAAATTGATAAAACCCTTGACACAGAAGCCCAGTTATGGTTAACAAATTATTTACAGCACTGCTATTGGCAAAACCAACATCAGTCTGTAATTATCCAAAAATTAGAACAAGCTCGACAATATCTCCTCAGCTATGCTCAGCCACGACTTGTTTGGGAAGTAACGCTTTTGGAATTGAGAATGGAGAATTGAGAATTGTTGTTTGTTGTTTGTTTTTTGTTGTTTGGAATCGAGACTGGCTCTTCCTTGTCTTCCTTGTCTCCCTTGTCTCCCTTGTCCCCCTCATCCTCACACTCCCTCACCTCCACTCTCCCTGAAGAGTAAATCCTGCCCAATAATAGGGAGCTTGCCACTGGGTTTGCTGCTGCATTTCTAGTTGTGCAGCTCTCAAGGCGGCTGTTGCAGGTAAGTCTTCTTCCAATAGCAAGCGGTAGAAGCGCTTCATCAGTTCTGCTGTTGCCAAATCATTCACACTCCACAAACTGACTAATACTCGTGGTGAACCTTCATACATAAAGCCTCTTGTCAACCCTACAATTCCTTCTCCTTGAACTTCTTCTCCTAGAGCGTCGGTCCAGTAGAAGTGGTTGACAAAGCCAAGAAAATGTGAATTTAGTGCTCCATTGGTGACAAGTTGAGGCTGTATGGCGGTTGTCAAGGGGCTTGGAATCGCTAATTCCCAAGTATGCGATCGCTAATTCCCAAGTATGCGATCGCTAATTCCCAAGTAATCGATTGTCAAACGAGGGTGAAGCGACGGATGATAGAAAAGGATTTCTATGTGTTTTCAACAAGAGTTTACCGATGCGTCCCCAAATCTGGAATCCTCCGATTGCTCTTTCCCCATCGGAGCAGAAGGAACTCTGGTGAGATTTCGTGCAGCGTTAATTGCTGGTGAAGGAGATCGCCGTTTAGTAGAACGCACCATAGAAATCGTGGAAAAAAAAGGAGGATTTAGTTCGATAACTTTACGGGCAGCACTCGATTCAAGTCCTTTGTGGGGTGCAGCAAAAGTTGAAGACACTTACAACCTCTTAGGTCACGCCTTACGAAAAGCCTTAGAAGTAATTGCCCATCAACAGGGGGAAAATTTAGATATCATTGCTTCACAATCAGGAGCTTCTCTAATTGCAGATTCAAGTCTAAAAGCTGCATTAGATTTGAATTGGGACGACCTACATGCTCAGAACCCCGACTTATTAAAGAAGTCGGGGTTCTCGAAATCTTGCCTATTGTCGATAATTTGGGGTTGATGGGGGAGACTCGGAGGGCGGGTTTTGAACTGAAAAGTTATCGTCTGTAGGGGGAATAATTTCGCTAAACCCAGATCGTAAGGA
>JAAHHL010001339.1 GCA_010672185.1 Caldora sp. SIO3E6
ACCCTGCATTATATGCCCGCCCCCCGTTTTGTCACTCGTGGTGTTGCACCTCTAGTTGGTCAGTTGAGTGGACGCTGGTCAACAGATTTGCAGTATGGCGATCGGATTAAGGCAGTAATCAGAAGTCTATATGAGTCAGCTGACTTGCTATAATTATAATTCAAAGATACTACTTGTAACTCCATGAACAGAGTCGTTGTTGGTCTGTCTGGTGGGGTTGACAGTTCTGTTGCTGCTGCCACCCTTCATCATCAAGGATACGAAGTCGTTGGTCTGACCCTTTGGTTAATGAAAGGGAAGGGTCAATGCTGCTCTGAGGGGATGGTTGATGCAGCCTTCATTTGTGAACAACTGGATATCCCGCATCATATTGTTGATAGTAGGGAATTATTTGAGAGTAATATTATAAATTACCTAGTTTCAGGTTACGAAGCTGGGATTACTCCTTTGCCCTGCTCTCAGTGTAACAAGGCAGTGAAATTCGCTCCTATGCTTACCTATGCCCGTGAGCAGCTAGGCATAGAGCAAATTGCCACTGGTCACTACGCCCGCATTAGTTATGATACAGCAAGCGATCGCTATCAGTTGCGCAGAGCAGTAGACTTGACAAAAGACCAATCTTACTTTCTCTACGACTTGACTCAAGACTTGCTAGCGGCATCAATATTTCCTCTAGGAGAACTAAAAAAAACGGAAACTAGACGTCTGGCAGCTCAATATGAGCTCAAGACAGCGGATAAACCAGAAAGTCAAGACTTGTGTCTAATTGAGTCTCACGGTTCAATGCGAGCATTTCTGGACAAGTATATTACCCCAACCACTGGTGATATTGTCGATTTGGATGGCAAGGTTGTTGGTCAACACCAAGGTATTCATCATTACACGATTGGACAACGCAAAGGGCTGGGAATTGCTGCTGCTCAACCCCTGTATGTAATTGCCCTGGATGCAGTACGGAATCGGGTTGTTGTCGGCGATCGCACTCGTGCCACTCAATTAGAATGTAGAGTAGGTCGAATGAACTGGGTTTCTATTCCCCAACCTACTCATCCTATTCGTAGCACAGTACAAGTCCGCTACCGTTCTCAAGCCGTTGGGGTCAATGTGATACCGTTAGAAAATAATCGGGTCAAGCTCGTTTTCGACGAGCCACAGTTTAGCATTACTCCTGGACAAGCTGCAGTTTTCTACAATGGAAATATATTGTTAGGAGGCGGTATCATTGAGCAGCAAACTTAATCAGCAAAATTAAATCTGAAAAGAGACGCACCGGACGCGGGGACACACCAGACGGGTCGAGATGGATTTTCATGCATGGTGGATGGTGGTGAAAAAAATTTTTTCATCGATATGCCTCTTGCCTTCTGCCTCCTGCCTTCTGCCTCCTACCTTCTGCCTTCTGCCTTCTGCCTCCTGCCTTCTGCCTCCTTCTACTAGAAAGGAGTTCCTGTAGTTGTTGTAGTTAAGAAGTTACCCAATTGCTAAATTTGGGTAGTTGACAGTTGGCTTATTCCTGGTAGGCTGATAGCTGGAAGCTGAGAAAGTACAAGCAAATATGGGACTTAATCGGCGGAATTTTCTGCAAAAAGCTGGTTTGGGACTGGCAGCATTGGGTGTCAGTGAGACAGTGCTATCACTTTTGGGTGATCACAGTGTAGCAGTACCTCTTTTAGACCGCTATTTCCAAGTGCTGGCTCAACCTAGTGGGCGGAAGTTAGCGCTACTGGTAGGAATAAACAAATATCCTGGTAATATCAGCTTGGCTGGTTGTCTTACTGATGTGGAACTGCAAAAAGAACTGTTGATTCATCGGTTTGGCTTCAAAGCAAGAGATATCCTTACGCTTACAGATAGCCAAGCAAATCGGGAAGATATTGAAACAGCTTTTGTTGAGCACCTGACAAAACAAGCTAAAGCTGGCGATGTTGTGGTTTTCCACTTCAGCGGCTATGGCAGTCGTCTCCAAAAGATTGATGAGTCTGAGCCTAAGAATCCCCCATCCATACAAAACAGCTGGGTGCCAGTAGATGGTGCATTACCAACCAAAAGTGGACAACTCGCTAACTATCTGTTGGAAGAAACTCTAGTTTTGCTGTTGCGCTCATTAGCTACAGATCAAGTTACTATAGTACTTGATACTAGTTATACTAGTCCTGAGAGTATCGTCCAAGGCAATCTCAGGGTACGCTCCTACCCTCACCCCCCCAAGCAAAAAGCTAGCTCAGGAGAACTAGCTTTTCAAGAGCAAATCCGAGTTCGCTTAAACTCTGCTTCAGAGCAGTGGCAGCAAACCAAAATCCTTAGACACCTGCCAGCA
>JAAHHL010000134.1 GCA_010672185.1 Caldora sp. SIO3E6
TGGATTGGCCTGTAAAATTTCTATTTCTTGGCCTTGAGTGCAGGTTAACAGCAAATTAATTAAATTGAGTGCTGTCGTGTTACTATTTTGTGCCAAGCTTTGGCTACAATTTGGTTCCGTCACTCTCCTAAGTGTCAGATTTACCACTCAAGCCATACTTTTAGGGTTAGGTCTGGCAGTGATAATTACTAGTGCTAGTAGCTTAGTCTATCGCCTTTGGCCTGCTTACCGCCAAAGTGCTGACTTTTATTTGGAGTTAGTCCTCAAACCTTTAATCTTACCAGACCTAATTTGGCTGGGGTTATTGCCTGGAATGAGTGAAGAATTATTATTTCGGGGTGTAATGTTACCAGCAATTGGTTTGAATGCGGTTGGTGTGGTTGCCACTAGCCTGCTATTTGGCATTTTGCACTTGAGCGGTTCACAACAATGGCCTTACGTGATTTGGGCTTCTGTCGTAGGCTTACTGCTAGGGTTTAGTGCTGTCGCAACTGACAATTTGTTAGTACCAATTGTCGCTCATGTTATTACCAATTTGCTTTCGAGTTATTTGTGGAAAAGGGGAAATAAGGAAGTTGAAGCGTGAGGAAGTTTTCCCATACTCACTAAGAAATTAAGCACTTTCCCATTAGCGAAACATCTGCTCTAGACTCATCATCATCGACTATTTCAACTATCTTACCCTTTCTAAATCAACACCAAGACAACTCCAGATGATACTGCCAGATGAGCACGCCCAAATAACACCCAGCACTAAGGAAGAAACTCCCCGATGCCCTCACTGCGATGGCGAATTGAATGACTTGAAGTTTAAGGAGTTTTCTGGTAAGGGACGCAGTGTATACTTACTGTTTTGTCCTCACTGTCGGAAGGTTTTAAAAATATTTGACGCTTAAGCTCATCCTACAATCTGGACATAACAGGGTTATCTATGGCAGATTTTGTTTGACTGGTGTCCTGATTCTGGAATTTTTCCCACAAATCAAACAGCCGCTCCAAAGCATCTCTTTCATCAACAGAATGAAAGAGGAGGAGACTTGCCCAGGATTGAGTTGTTTGAATTTGATATCTTGACCTCACCCAAGACAAAAACTTTTCAAAGGCTTGATCTTGCTCGTTTTTGGGTAAACCAAGTTGATTTCTCGCCAGATCATATCCGTAATAAAATGACTGAAAATCAAAGATTGAGTACCGACTTAAATAGAGAGTCGGTCTTTTTTTGATTTCTGGTAAGAGTTCAGAAAAGCTTCCCATGCGATACTTCCTCTGGTGTTCTATGTTACTCAAACTGCTCTACAAGTACGAAATTAAGTCGATTGCCAGGGATGACAACTAAATCTTGGAACCATTGTTCTATGGGTTTTCCTTCAGGATACAAGTTATCAAACACCCTTTCCACTCCTTCTATTTCAATCACAATGCCTTCATGGAAACCATTCGTCGCAATTTGTTGATTTTTTCCATCATCGTAAATAATTCCCTGTAATCCATAAGGTGACAACGTTTCAACTCGAATATGTTTGCCTTTAAGCTTTTTACTCTTCAAGTAGGTCTTAATCTCTGTAGCACATTTAACTTCTCTTAACCGAACTGTATTGGGGCGCGATCGCATAGCCAAATATTGTATTGATTTCTTAACATTTGCTATTTTTTCAGGAAAAACAGTATAATTAGATACAGAAAAGATTTGTTGTAGTCTAAAACACATCGGAGAAGCAACAGAGATGAAATATCGGGGTATCAACTATGAAGAGCAACCATCAATGCTAGAAGTAAGTGAAGGCCAGATTGGTGGTAAGTACCGGGGTCAAACTTGGAGGATTCACCGTGCTAAACAAAATTTGAGGCATCCAGCATCCCGAGAACTAACTTATCGCGGTATTAGCTACAGAGTTTAGTTGACAATTGAGAATTGTTAAATTGTTCTAAAGAAAGTAGTCAATTTAACAATTCATTATTAGTTAACCAACCAACCGCAACTTGACTTAAAATTACTTTCAAAAAGCCTAATTCGGAGGGATAAAATCATGAAACTTACTTACCGAGGTATCCAATACCAACCAGAGCCAGCAACATTAGAAATAAGAGAAGGTGAAATTGGTGGTACTTACCGAGGTGCAGCTTGGAAATTCCACTATCTCAGACATATTCCAGAGCCTCCACCAGTACATAATCTGACATGGCGTGGTATTCCTTACTGCACTGGTAAAGCCGGAGTTGTCCAGCCCAGTACAGTCCCTCAGCCCATTGGTGCTACCCTTAATCAAAGCTGGGTATTCCGTAAGGAGCGTCAAAAAGTCTTGGATGAGGCCATGAAAGCCCACTTGTCTAGTATCCGCCGTAGTCTGGAACACCGGATGCAAGTAGCTAAAGCCAAGGGGGACGAAAAGTTGGTAAAATTGCTTGAAGCAGAATCGGAGCAAATGGTAACTATTTGAACAAATTTTCTTGACGCAGTGGTTATGGTCAAGGAATGGTGAACTTCAGCAACAGTGATAAGATTTGAATGTTCGCTGTTAGGAGTATCAGGATGACTGATAACTTAACGACCAACTATGCTCACAACCACTACACCTAAACCCTTACGTTGGCAAAGAGTTCAATATTCACCTCTGGCTCGCCAAATCGACATTTTCGGTTCGGCAGCTAAATTGGTGTTGGATTTGTGGTGGGATAAATTAACTGGGAACAATTCCTCCAAGCAGAGAAATCGTCGGGCGCGGTGGTTAGTGAACAGCTTGCTAGATCTAGGTCCCACTTTTATCAAGTTGGGGCAGTCACTATCTACCCGTGCTGATTTGCTGCCTTTGGAATATGTACAAGCCTTGGCAGAGTTGCAAGATCAGATTCCAGGGTGTAGTGAGCAAGAAGCGATCGCTCTTATTGAAGCAGAAATCGGCGGTTCTATATATAGTTGGTATCGAGATTTTGAGGGTTCTCCCCTAGCATCTGCTAGTTTAGGGCAGGTACACAAGGCTCGGCTCCATACGGGAGAAGAGGTTGTCGTTAAAGTGCAGCGCCCAGGATTGGAAGGGCTATTCAACTTAGATTTTGAGGTGCTCCACCGACTGATGCGTTGGGCAAAACGATTGCTTCCCAGCATCAGAAAATATAATTTGGAAGCAATTTACCAACAGTTTTTTGAGCTACTATATCAAGAAATTGACTATATCCATGAGGGCAAAAATGCCGATCGTTTTCGCCAAAACTTTAGTGGCTATTCTCAGGTAGTTGTTCCCACTGTCTATTGGCAATATACTACCAAAAAAATATTAACCTTAGAATACGCTCCAGGTATCAAAATCGATGACCGTCAAACCTTGGAAGCTGCTGGGTTAAATGTCAAGAATATTATCCAACTTGGTATTTGCTCTTACCTGAAACAGTTATTACAAGACGGATTTTTCCAGTCTGACCCCCATCCCGGTAATATGGCAGTTAGCCGCGAAGGGAAATTAATCTTTTATGATTTCGGCACTATGGCAGAGGTGAAGTCAATTGCCAAAGAGCAGATGATTAAGACTTTTTTTGCGGTTCGGAGGAAGGATACTGATGAAGTTATTAATACTCTAATTTATATGGGTTTAATTGAACCTGTAACAGATATGAGGCCAGTGAGACGGTTAATAGCCTTTATTTTAGAGCAATTTCGAGACAAGCCGATCGATGTTAAGGCTTTTGAACAAATGAGTAGCGAAATTTACGAACTGTTTAAGCAGCAACCTTTTCGCTTACCAGCACAGATGACATTTATCTTGAAGTCCTTAACCACTCTTGATGGTATCGCGAGGACATTAGACCCCCAATATAACCTTTTAGCTGCTAGCGAGCCTTTTGTGAAAAGTCTGACGGTTTCTCTGGCACGAGGTAATGTCGTGGGAGAATTAGCAAGGCAAGTCAGGGATTTTGTCAAGTATAAATGGCAGCAACCTAGTCCTACTGAGAAGTTAATTCGACGCTTAGAAGAGCGAATTGAGCAAGGGGAGTTACAATTACGGGTGCGCTCTTTGGAGAGTGAGCTTGCACTCCAACGTATTAACTTAGGGATTAAAAGTCTAATTTATGCTTGTTTAACGGGATTTACTTGGCTCTCTGCTACAGTACTACTGTTAAGTCCTTATAGTAGTTGGGCAGTTGCTGCTTTCGGTTTATCAGGACTTTGGGTGTTATTGTTGCTGCGCTCTTTGATTGATTTAGCTGTTAAGGAAAAATTAGACAAGCTGGTTGGTAAATAGCATAATGAACCACAAAGGCACATTCGACCTAGGAGTTCCCGAAGGGTAGGACACGAAGGAATTGTAGATAAGTTAGGGGTGAACGAAATTTTGGGTGGGATTTCTTGAGCTTTGTGTCCAAAAATTATAAGTTATCTCTTCTCCCTCAGCTTCCGAACTTCGTTCCGCTGCGCTAACAGCTCCCTCAGCTCCCTCAGCTCCCCACCCTTTTTTTCGCTCACCCTCGGTTGCCCATAAACCTAGTGAGAGAATCTCCAGTAACACGGCAGATTCGCCAGTCTGGAAGAATTGAGGCACCAAGATTGCGATAGAATGCGATCGCGGGTTCATTCCAATCTAAAACACTCCATTCGAGTCGTCCACAATTGCGCTCAACTGCTAACTCTGCAACGGAAGTAATCAAAGCTTTACCAATGCCCCTGCCCCGAAATTCTGGTAGTACAAACAAATCTTCTAGATAAATCCCAGGCTGAGTCAAAAAGGTGGAATAGTTAGAGAAAAACAAAGCAAAACCTACTACCTGCTTTTGACACTCGGCAACTATTGCTTCGGCATAGGGGTGAGTTCCAAACAAATGTTCTTTGAGGGTTTGTGCATCACCGGTGACAGCATGAGAGAGTTGTTCATACTCAGCCAAAGCTTGAATCAGCTCAAATATCATCGGCACATCATCCGGGGTAGCTGAACGGATCTTAAATTCCGAGGACTTTTCTGGCATTGGATCTAATCAGGAATTAAAGTGGGCATTGCATTAGAATCATATCGCAACTGTTTGAGATTGTTGACAATGCCCACCCTACAGCTACTGTCTTTTGAATCGTTGGAGCAATTCATCACGAGATAAGTTAGACAATTCGAGAAGCAATTGACTGCGTTCTGTTAAAGGAAGCTGCATAATCAGAGTAATAATGTCAGATAATTCTTGATCAAGGGTAGAGAACTTTTATGGGGTGTATTGTTTATCCCCCTAAATCCCCCTTGGAAAGGGGGACTTTGAGCTGCTGTACTTTTCTCAATAGGTTGGTTGTTTTTGCTGTGATTTTTTGTTAGGATTACGGACAATGGAGAAGTTGCGCACATATAGAGTATCGTAGGGGCGGGTTTAGGGATAACCTAACCTATTTGACCCGAATATTAGAATCAAAACCCGCCCAATATGTTGCCGATTAGTACAACCAATTCCCCAAATTCCCAGTTTTTGATTCCCAGGTTATCGTTAGGGCGGGTTTTGTCTTAAAGTTGTCGCCAAATGCGATAAGGATGACTCTAAACCAACCCCTACAGATTTACAGAATTACATTCCAATTCTTACCAAGATGTGGTTTGTAAATTTTCAACCTCCTGAAAATGAGCATCCCGTGTCACCAAAACTAACTGATGCTGTAATGCAAGAGCAGCAATCCAAATATCGTTTTCAGGTAAAGGACGACCCTTGATCCTTAACTGGTTTTTGACCTCGCCATATTGTCGAGCAGTTTCCGCATCACACCCAAGTACTGTGCTATTAGCAACCAACTCATCAACTCTTGCTAGATTTGCTTGCTTGCGCCCTGATTTTCTGGCACCGTAACACAACTCACCAATAACGATACTGGGAAGAAAAACTTCTTCGGCTTGGACAAGGTTGTTTTTAACTACTGCTTCGTCCGCAAATAGAGCAATGACGATATTAGTATCCAGCAAATACCTACCATTCATTAATATCTACCTGTTCACAACCTTGCTTGATTTCCTCACGCATTAATTGGAGGTCATCGGGAGGAATAGAACCGGCAAAACTCAGTAACTCTTTGCCTGGAGTACCTTGAACTTCATCTGTAACCAATGTCCGAGTAAATTCTAGCACCTGCGATTGCAAATGCTGTGGCATGATTTTCAGTTGTTCAATTACCTGGTCAATAATAGAAGTATTCATTTTGCCCTTTTTGCTATTATCCTAGTCTACTTCAAGACTATCGCTTGGGCAGGTTTTGTATTAAGGTTGTTGCTAAATGCGATAACTTAGGCCAATTTGACACGAATATTGGAATCAAAACTCGCCCTACCGCAGCTATGCAAGTTCTCAAGATCCCCGACTTCTTAGTTGCAACCGTGATTAACTTGATAAATCGATAGAAGAAGTCGGGGATCTACTGCGCGATCGCTTACATTTGCTCTGCGATGGGGTGTATTGTTGATCCCCCTAAATCCCCCTTAAAAAGGGGGACTTTGAGCTGCTGTACTTTTCTCAATAGGTTGGTTGTTTTTGCTGTGATTTTTTGTTAGTATTACGGATAATGGAGAAGTTCTGCACCTATAGAGTATCGTAGGGGCGGGTTTAGGGATAACCTATCCCATTTGACCCGAATATTAGAATCAAAACCCGCCCAATATCTTCCCGGTTAGTACAAACCATTCCCCAATTCCCAGTTTTTGATTCCCAGGTTATCGTTAGGGCAGGTTTTGTATTAAAGTTGTTGCCAAATGCGATAACTTAGGCCATTTGACACGAATATTGGAATCAAAACCCTCCCTAACGCCGCTATGCGATTGCTTACAGCACCAGCTTGCGCTGATCGCTTAATTCTATCTTTCCCAGGTTCTCAAGACCCCCGACTTCTTGTTCCAACCGTGATTAACTTGATAAATCGATAGAAGAAGTCGGGGATCTACTGCGCGATCGCTTACATTTGCTCTACTATGGGGTGCATTGTTGATCCCCCTAAATCCCCCTTAAAAAGGGGGACTTTGAGCTGCTGTACTTTTCTCAATAGGTTGGTTGTTTTTGCTGTGATTTTCTGTTAGTATTACGGATAATGGGGAAGTTATGCACCTATAGAGTATCGTAGGGGCGGGTTTAGGGATAACCTATCCCATTTGACCCGAATATTAGAATCAAAACCCGCCCAATATCTTCCCGATTAGTGCAACCAATTCCCCAATTGCCAGTTTTTGATTCCCAGGTTATCGTTAGGGCAGGTTTTGTCTTAAAGTTGTCGCCAAATGCGATAACTTAGGCCATTTGACACGAATATTGGAATCAAAACTCGTCCTACCACAGCTATGCGATTGCTTACAGCACCAGCTTGCGCTGATCGCTTAATTCTATCTTTCCCAGGTTCTCAAGATCCCCGACTTCTTGTTGCAACCGTGATTAACTCGATAAATCGATAGAAGAAGTCGGGGATCTACTGCGCGATCGCATCTGTTGTACATTAGATTAGGTATTGTTGTAGGGGCGGGTTTAGGGATAACCTATCCCATTTGACCCGAATATTAGAATCAAAACCCGCCCAATATGTTTCCGGTTAGTACAATCAATTCCCCAATTACCAGTTTTTTACTCCCAAGTTATCGTTAGGGCGGGTTTTGTATTAAAGTTGTTGCAAAATGCCTTAAAGGGCACACAGGCTGGAAGCCTGTTCCACATATCAATTCTCACTTTTATGGCTATTCCCTGTTCCCCATTTCCAAAAACAAAGAACTTTGTACATCATCCGAATAAAAAACGCTATAGTCGGCGTCTTATTACACGTAAATATTCAAGGTTTTCGCGAGTGATTGTGGTGTGGGGATGTTCATCACCTAAGAGCTTTTTCATCAATGCAAGTGCTTGTTGATAGAGAGGTTCTGCCTCTTCATACCTCCCTTGTGACTCGTAGAGTAATGCCAGATTACTGAAGCTAGTAGCCACAAAAGGATGCTCATTACCGAAAAGCTTTGTCCACAATTTAAGTGCTTGGATCAAGAGAGGTTCTGCTTCCTCATACCTCCCTTGTGACTTGTAGAGTAACGCCAGATTGTTGAAGCTAGCAGCCACATCGGGATGTTCATTACCTAGACGATTTTTTGTCTCCAAGCAACATTCTTCACGCCACTTAACTGCTGGAAGATAATATCCTTGCCCCTCATAAAAACGACCTAAACCCACAAAAGGCGAGATTAAATCCTCATCTTCTAACCAATTCTTTTGAACCGTTGCTGCTTCTGCCAGGTGAGGAATAACAGGAGTAGCTTCGGCAATATCTTGCTGAGTTGGTGTATCGGGAATTTGCAGTGCCTCTACCGCCATTACTTGACAAAACCTTCCCTTCAGCTGATTAGCTTCTACCAATTGTTCCAACTTGCCGCTAAAAAACTCTCGAATAAGCTGATGTAACTGATAGCTACCCTTATCCCGCCTTTCCAATAAACTCAGACTCAACAAAGACTTATCTTTGACATCCTCCAAATCTTCCTCGTCTTCCTCCGGTAAGCATTGTTTCACTAACTCCCAAGGAATAGGTGCTAAAGCAAAGATACTCAGTAAACATCCTAACTTTTGGGCTGACTCATCCAATTCTTGCCAACTCAACTCAAAAGCCGCAGCTACTCCCCTTTGTGCCGTCATATCGGGATAGTCTTGTTGCAATGAGCGATGTTCCAATGCCAATCTTTGCCGCATTTGAGCCAAGGACAAATCTTGTTTCCGTTTCAAATAGCGCCCAACTAACTCCAATCCCAAGGGTAAATATCCTAATTCCCGACAAAGCTGTTGTGCCTGGTTGAATTCCCGTTGAATACGCTTTTCTCCCACAAACGACACCAACAACTCTAAGGATTCTTCTTCCGAAAGCACCTCTAAGTTCAGTTGCTCAAACTCTCCTAAGTATTGCCGCCTGGTAGTAACCAGTACCTTGAAGCGTAATTCAGCAGGAGGTAAATAAGATTTTATGGCTTGATAATCCCCAACATCATCTAGTATTACCAGCACTTCCCCTTCTCGCCAGTGCCCCCAGCAATAACTCACTTTATCCGGTAATTCCCAGTCATCTGGTGGCTGCAAGTCTAATTTTGTTCTAGCAAAGTTGACAATCTGAGTTCCCAGATCAATATTCCCTGCCTGCAACCAACAAATACCACCGGGATAAGTTTTCTGCTGTTGATGATACAGGGAATATTGCAGTGCTAATTCCGTTTTTCCAATTCCTCCCATTCCCGCGATTGCCTTCGGCAGCAGCGAAGCTGATCGCGCAAATAGCCACTCGCTCCTTTTCCTGCAACTTCTGGTGTAGGCTAGAGAGAGCTTCCCTGCGTCCCACAAATGTAGCCACACCTCTATGGGTCAAATTGTGGGGTATTCCAGTAAGGGGATTTAACTTTGTCCGTTCCCTGTCGGACGAATTCTGTCAAATTTTAACGCCACCGTGAATTGTCGTATTTTGGAAAACTCCAGTGTTGGTACTATTTTGGAAGTCAAGAGTATTACCGACATTACCTCCAGAAATGGTAGTTCCTTGAAACAGAGCATTAATTTTTTCCGCTAACTTGCCCGAATTCTGAACTGTTGCCTGAGACTTCATCTCCTCGATAAGCTTTTGTATCGCTGCCGCTAATTGTGAATCTTCTCTAACTGTTGCTTCTATCTGTTGTACCGCTTCAGCAATATCCGGTTCAGTCTTAGCTGCTGCTTCTACTTCCAGCACAGCTTGACCAAAATTCAGGGGTACTTCCTTGGCTTGTTCAATAGCGATAACTGTCTCTGGTGATTTACCTCGGAGACTTTTGAGTAAAGGTATTCCTTGTTCAAATAGCTTATCTACGGATTTTCCTACGATCTTATCCCCAAATTTGTTCAGAATTACAAACAAGGCAGCAACAACAGTTTCCATAGGTTCAGTCAGTAGCAGCACAACGACAACTCAGTTACATCATAACTAGTGCAGCTAAAATCTGCCTATATATCTCTCTGTGTCCTCTGTGCCTCTGTGGTTAATTTCCTCAGTTCACCCCACAGGCGCACAACTATTCCATTATTAAATAAGGTAGCAAAAAATAACAATAAATGCAACCAACCATTCAATAATGGATAATTACCTTTTCTTGAAAGAAGAGGATTGAATTTAAGTACTAGTCCACTAAAGTAGCCTTAACCTTAACCTCATATTCCGCTTCAAAAACCTCTTTTTTATAATCCAAATTCCACAATTCCAAAGCACAATCATCATTGGGTACAGCAGGAACTAATTTGAGCTGAAGTTCTTTTCTCTGGGGTTTATACTCGCAATGTACCTGAGTAATGGCACCAATTTGCCTGCGATCGAGGGCAACTGCTAAGCGTAAGATAGCACTAAGTTGATTAACTAACTGGCGATGGGTTGAACTGGGTAAGTTGTTGTAGTTTTCGTGCTTTTTTTTGGGAGGACTTTTACGATGATAGCGAGCCAAATTAGCAATCACTTCAATATCAGCCTCTGTAAAACCTAAAAGTTCACCATGACGGATTAGGTAATAGGAATGCTTGTGGTGAGCAGAATGACTGATATAGACACCACAGTTATGTAATATAGCAGCAGCCCACAGCAGTTCCCGCTCTTCTGTATCCCAGTTGTGAAGCTGTCCTTTGGTTTGGTTAAATATACTTAGGGTAAAGCTCGCAACCCGCTCAGCATTGGCTAAATTTACCTGATATTTCTGGGCGACCTTTAACACACTCCGCTGCCGCACTTCACTCTGGAAGTTAAGTCTGTCTTCAATTAAGCCGTGGGAGAGCATCCAGTCAACGATCATTCCTTCTCGAAGTGCTCTCTCACAAATAACTAGAGACTCAACCTCCAGCATCTTCATCGCATCTAAGAGAATTATCCCCCCAGCCACAATAATTTCTGCACGCTTGTCGGAGGTCCCAATCATGGCTGCCCGTTCAGCATAATTGAGTGATACTAGGTGATTCAGTATTCCTTTGAGGTCTGTGCGACTTAACTCGTAACCAGTGAGGA
>JAAHHL010001340.1 GCA_010672185.1 Caldora sp. SIO3E6
ACAAGGGGGACAAGGGGGACAAGGGAGATAGGGGAAAAATCTAGATTTATAGGTATTATAACCGATATGATAAGTTCTCCTTGTATCTTACTTATTACTTATTACTTATTACTTATTACTTCAAAACACTTCTTGCTGCCTATCTTCACAGAGGATAACAATTTGGACTCTACGCTGACTCATTCAACCATCCCCGCGCCATGAGTTCTGAAACGGAAATTCCGGAATTGTCAGCTATGTCAGTGCTAATGGGTTTGACTCTAACAGGGGCATTACTTTGACGCTCAAACCAATAACCGATAGGTGACGCTAACAGATAGTTGATTAACTCAGGATGGTGGGAAATCAATAATGATTGTAGTTTACCTTCCTGACACAGGTCATAAAGCTGAATCAGCCAGGGTTGAATTTCTGGCAATGCCAAAAAGTTTTCCGGTTCATCAATGCATAAAGTATAGTCTTCAGCTTTAGTGCCGTGAATCATTGTGTACAAAGCAACTAAAGTTTTTTGTCCATCAGACAGCTCTCCCAGACGATATTCCATGATATTACTGTTGATGTTTGTTGAAAATATCAGTTTGAGTACCCAACTTTGTTCACTTACTCGCTCAAATTTAAAGCTGGTAAAACCATCCAAGACATCTCTTAATATATTTCCTAATTCAGCAACCTTGCCTTGGTCTTCAGAGAGATAGCGATACCAAGAAACATAATTTTCCATCTTACTGGATAAACGCCTTTCTTCCTGGTGACTCTCGTCAACCATTAAGTGAGGCATAATTTGCACAATAATCAATCGTGCCATTCTTTCTCTAAACCAAGTTAACTTTTTGTTATCACTTCTTGGCATTAATGAAGGTATCATAGACTGTGACCAGTCAAAAGAATATTGTGAACCTGTTGAATGATCATCTCGATAAAGTTGAACCTCCCCTAGCTCAAATTTTAGTAAAGGCTGGCTATCAAACCACAAACGCTCGTACTCAACACGACATTTATCTTGATGGTGATCAACAGCCAATTCATATTTGTAGCAACCTTCATTACCTAGAATCTCGAGCTCGAAACGCTGAACTTGTGAAGTTTGCCATCGAGTGCAATCTACAGATTTAAAAATCCCCTCTACCTTGCTATCACCACTGATAAATGCTTGTAGCTTTTGTAGAACTTCAAAAACCGTCGATTTTCCTGTCCCATTAGCTCCCAGAAACAAATTAATTGAATCAAAATTAAGTTCAAAATTTACCAGGCAGCGAAAATTATCGATATATATTCGTTTGAGCATTGCTATGGTAGTCTTCTTGGTCTTGCAGCTGAGGTACAGTAAAAAATGTATAGCCGCGATCGCTATGATTATAATAAACTTAATCTCCTACTTGTAAGCGATGGTGTTCCGCTCGCCGTAGGCTATCGCACCTACCGAGAATTATAACTGAAAGAAACCGATGGACAATCATCTATTAGAGCGTATCACTCATAATCCTGATATTTGCCATGGCAAACCTTGTATTAGAGAATTACGTTACCCTGTTGAATTGGTTCTTGAATTACTTAGCTCAGGTATGACCATTGAGGAAATTTTAGCTGACTATGATGATTTAGAGCAAGATGATGTTTATGCAGCTTTACTCTTTGCCGCTAGACTCACTCAAGTGAAAACTGTTTATAAAATTGCATCATGAAGTTTCTCGTTGATGCTCAATTACCTGTTCGTCTGGCTAGATTTATACGAGCCTCTGGGTATGATGCCCTCCACACAAAAGAGCTTCCCCAGGAAAATGCAACGTCAGACACACAAATAAATGAACTTTCTATCCAACAAGAAAGAATTGTGATCACAAAAGACTCGGATTTTGTAGATTCTTTTATGACTATCCACAAGCCTTACAAGTTGCTACTGGTTACAACAGGCAATATAAGAAACACTGAGCTTGAGGCAATTTTCTCCAGAAATATACAGACTCTTGTTAATTTGTTTGAGCATCATGACTATATTGAAATGAGCCGTGATGCAATCATTATTCATTAGTGAAAGTGCTTTTACTGTATCTGTGCTTCCAGCTGCAACAGCTGAGGTACACTAACAAATGTATAACCGCGATCGCTTAATCCATCAATTATTCTTGGCAAAGCCTGTACTATCTTGTTATCATCCCCTCCACTATCGTGCATCAAGACAATGGCTCCAGGCTCAGCCTCTGTAAGTACTTGTTCTACTAATTCTGCTAGAGAGATATCTTGACCCCGCCAATCCTCAGAATCAACAGACCATAAAACCACTACATCTTTTCGTTTAAGGGCATAATCGACTAAACC
>JAAHHL010001341.1 GCA_010672185.1 Caldora sp. SIO3E6
CCTCCTGCCTCCTGCCTTCTGCCTCCTGCCTTCTGCCTCCTGCCTCCTGCCTCCTGCCTCCTGCCTCCTGCCTTCTGCCTTCTGCCTTCTGCCTCCTGCCTTCTGCCTTCTGCCTCCTGCCTCCTGCCTTCTGCCTCCTGCCTCCTGCCTCCTGCCTTCTTGCAACAAAGGCTTGAAATTGATACGATTTGCCTCATCAATTAGGTCACCAACTGCCGTCGATTTTGTCTGAGTCAGTAGACAAATTAGGGTTACACCTAAACTATAGAGGTCAGAAGCCGTTGTTAGCTGACGGTTAAACATCTGTTCGGGAGGCATAAACCCCAATGTGCCTTTTACCACACTGCTAGCCGCTACATCTCCATCCGCTGAGCGAGCCAACCCAAAATCTACCAGGTAAACTTTGATCTTGGGGGAATGTTCAATAAGGAGATTTTCTGGTTTAATATCCCGATGAATAACGGGAGGTACTTGCTGTTGTAGGTAAACTAAAACCTCTAAAGTTGCGATCGCAATCTCTTTAATTTCTTGGGGAGTAAATTGTTGAGGTGTGGCTAAAGAAGGAGCTGGTTTATATTCTTGTACCAGGCAAAAGCCATCGGTAGTTTCAAAAGAATCTAGGTATTGGGGAATACTCGGTGAATTTAGCTGTTGCAATAGGGTAATTTCTTGCTCGTGAGCCTCGTATTCTGACCAACTAGCTCCAACTTTAGCAAACTGGAACTGCTTAATTACCACCGGTTGCCCACTCTTGATACTAGTTGCCAAGTAAGTAACCCTTCCCCCACCAAGGTTATGTCCTAACTCCCGCTCAATTTGATAACTTTGTTGTTGATTGTTTGTTATTTGTTGTTTGTTATTGGTCATTCGTCATTTGTTGTTGGTTGTTTGTTGTTGGTCATTCGTCATTTTTTATTTGTTATTCATTCTCAATTCCCAATTAGCCATTAGCCATTAGCCATTCTCAATTCCCAATTAGCCATTAGCCATTAGCCATTAGCCATTAGCCATTCCTATTCCTCAACTTTTTTAACTAAACGAATAAACTCAGCTCGATAACCATTTAAATCTTCTGCTTGAGACTCATTTGCCAGCTGCAATACTTGCTCAAAATTGGCGGTTCCCTTGTACTGAGAATTTCTCAACACCATACCGAAAGCCGCAACCGCCGCCGAAAACTTAAAGTTATTCGAGGCATTCTCCAGCTTAACTCCTTGGTCAACTACAGGATAGGTGAGTAACTGAGAGGTTGTTCCTTGAGGCTGTTTGTAACGCAACTTAATCTGCATTACATCATTAGTACTATAACTTTCAGAAGACCCAGGATTTTCTCCCTCTTCTGCATCCTCACCCACCGCTAATTTGACATCACTGTTAACACCAACTGGAATAATTTCATAGAGAGCCGTCACTGAATGTCCTGCTCCTAATTCTCCCGCATCTTTAGTATCGTCTTGAAAATCCCGATTCTGTAACCGACGATTTTCATAGCCAATCAGGCGGTAGCCTTGTACTTTAGCTTGGTTAAATGCTACTTGTATCTTGACATCTTTAGCAATGGTTAACAGAGTTCCCCCCATCTCCGTCACCAAGACTTTTTTCGCCTCTAGCAGGTTATCAATGTAGGCATAATTACCATTACCTTTATTGGCGAGTTTCTCCATCTTGGTATCTTGTAAATTTCCTGTACCAAATCCCAATACTGTAAGAAATACTCCTTCCTCTCGCTTCTGCTCAATTAGTTTTACCAATTCAGCATCACTAGATACCCCTACATTAAAATCTCCATCGGTAGCTAGAATTACTCGGTTGTTTCCGGATTCGATAAAGTTTTCTTTAGCGAGTTTGTAAGCTTGTTTAATTCCTTCTCCTCCAGCAGTAGAACCTCCAGACTCTAGCTGATTGATTGCGGCTAAAATTTTGTCTTTTTGGTTACCTGGGGTTGGGGGTAAAACTACCCCTGCTGCTCCTGCATATACCACAATGCTAACTTGGTCTTTTTCACTTAACTCATCTACCAGCAAACGGAAAGCAGATTGGAGTAGAGGTAGCTTGTTGCGATCGCTCATGGAACCAGATACATCTAACAAGAATACCAGATTGCTAGGGGGTAAGTTTTCCTTGGCAATATTTTTACCCTGTAAGCCGATGTGGACTAGTTTGTGAGCCGGATTCCAGGGAGCCTGGGAAATTTCTGTGGTAAAGGAGAAGGGATTATCTCCTTCTGGCTGGGGATATTCGTAGTTAAAATAGTTGATAAGCTCCTCAATACGTACTGCATCCTGGGGTGGCTTTTGACCTTCATTGATAAA
>JAAHHL010001342.1 GCA_010672185.1 Caldora sp. SIO3E6
CTCAAAAACCTGGCATCAACCCGGGTAAACTTGGGGGATGCAGATGCCCAAAACAGCGGATAAATGCTGCATTCATTCTTACTTATTACTTGTTACTTGTTACTTGTTACTTATTCAGCAAGCCCTACAATAGATAATGGAAACGGCTGTATCCCCATGGAACTAGAGTGGCGCTACCGATCAATTTGCCAAAGATTGGCAGAACTATCAGATTTTACTGAAGCAGAGCTCAAGCGATCGCGCCAGCTTTTTCATTTAGCTGATACTCAAATAATACCAAGACATTTTGAAGTCTGGACTTGTTTGGTAGGATTACCCCTACCGGAGCAGCTAACCCAGAATTTTCAAACTATTGTGCAACAGATAACTGAGCAACTGCCTGCCACCACTCGCTTTTACTCAGTTTTACCACAAAATTATCACTGGGAAGTTTTCATTATCAAAAGACCCCAGGAAACCTTTGAGCCTGAGTATTTGCAACAAATTCGGCTCTCCCGTACTTATGGTGAAAATTCCGTTATTTCTGATAGCTTCCTCGAAAATATATTTCTGTCATCCTTTCTCTGTAAGGAATACAGGAATGATAACCTCAGCTTATCACCCTAACTACTGGAGAGCCAGATTGTGTCCAGTTCTAATATATTAGTTTACTCCTATTTTACACTCTCGCGATCAACTTCTCTTCTTCCTTTGTGTCCTCTGTGCCTTTGTGGTTCATTGTTAATGTAAAAGCGCTTCATATAATTTTACTTCTAAAGGTTAACTTGTCGTTGTAAAATCAAATGATTACGTGCAGTTAACCTAGCTTCCCAGTTAGGTTCAACAATAATAGTACTAATTTTTTCAACAATGATAGCAGGGCCAGTAATCCGGTCTTCCGGTTCTAAATCCTCCCGTTGATAAACAGGGGTATCTTGCCACTGTTCAACCGTAAACATCTTTACCGTTTCCACTGGTATAGGAACTTCACCAAGAGCACGAGTACGAGCCATTACAGGTTCTTCCGGAGTATCCATCTTTTGAATAACTTCCACGGAAACAGACTCCACGATTAAGCTTTTTTCCTTTTGAAGGAAACCGTAGCGAGATTTATGCTCACTCTCAAATGTTTGTTGCATTGCCGCCACATCTGAAGCAAAATCGACAGTTAAGGTGGAGTTGGTTGCTTCATATTTTAAATTAACTTTGCGAACTATTTCCTCCTCCTCTACCTCCCTTTGCTCCCTTCTCCCTTGGATTTCTAAAGTTGCCATTAACTGCACCAATTGAGGAATTAATGCTGAGGTGAGGGGTTGCTCGACTCCCCCTTCTCTAATAGCGCGGATATCAGCTAATCCCATGCCATAGGCGGAGAGTACCCCAGCATAGGGGTGAAGCAAGATGGTTTTCATGCCCAAAGTATCGGCAATCAAACATGCAACTTGTCCTCCTGCTCCCCCAAAACAACAAAGAACATATTGAGTGACATCATATCCCCGTTGTAAACTAATTTTTTTGATGGCATTGGCCATATTCTCTACTGCGATCGCGATAAATCCTGCTGCTACTTGTTCCGGTGTACGAGTATCTCCTGTAACTGTAGTAATTTCTTGAGCTAATTGGGTGAACTTTTGCAAGACAAGATCTGGATCTAAAGGTAAATTCCCATCAATACCGAAGACAGAGGGAAAATATTGAGGATGAATTTTGCCTAACATCACATTGGCATCGGTAACCGTCAGGGGGCCACCACGTCGGTAACAAGCAGGACCAGGATTAGAGCCAGCGGATTCCGGTCCTACCCGATAACTCGAACCATCAAAAAAGAGAATGGAACCGCCACCAGCAGCAATGGTATTAATTGCCAGTACCGGAACTCTCATCCTTGTTCCGGCAATTTCTGAGTCTAGTTGTCGTTCGTACTCTCCTTTAAAATGGGCAACATCTGTACTGGTTCCTCCCATATCAAAGGTAATTACTAACTCGAAACCTGCTCTTTTACTGGTTTGTACTGCACCAACAATACCGCCAGCAGGGCCACTCAAAATACTATCTTTTCCTTGAAATTGTTCCGCTGCAACTAACCCTCCATCAGACTTCATAAACATAATTCTGACTCCAGGTAACTGACTAGCTACTTGATTAACATAGCGGCGCAAAATTGGAGTTAAATAAGCATCAACAACAGTTGTGTCCCCTCGACTCACCAATTTCATTAAAGGACTAACTTGATGGGAGACAGAGATTTGGCTAAATCCGATGGCTTGGGCAATTTTGGCTGCTTGTTGCTCGTGGTGAGGATAGCGATAGCTGA
>JAAHHL010001343.1 GCA_010672185.1 Caldora sp. SIO3E6
CGCTGTTTTGCCGGTACCAGTTTGGGATTGAGCAACTACATCACGCCCAGCGAGTAATTCAGGAATTGCTTTGATTTGAATAGGTGTAGGAGCTGTAAAGCCTATTTTCTCTAGTTGTTCAACACGGGCTTCAGACAGTCCTAGACTTTGGAAGGAAAGGGTCATAAGTTTTATTCGTTGTGAGTTTCGTTGTTTTTCTGGTTGAAGTGAAGTCTGAGTTAGATTCACCATTAGTGGAAGGTTGAAGGTAGGAATTGCGAACTTCTTCTTCGAGTCTTCTCACCTACAACCGGCTCTCGCAACTACCTTTAACTTTCTATGGCAGAGAAACTACTGAACCGTACAAGTCATAGTTATCGGCATTAGTAATTTCTACATTCACAATAGTTCCCAAGGAAGCATCACCTTGGATGTAGACTAATCCATCTACTTCGGGTGCAAAACGGGCAGAACGACCGATAAATTCACCTGTTGAGGGGTGTTCTTGCTCAATCAAAACTTCAACCACCTTGCCTATCTCATCTTGATTTTTGGTCAAAGAGATAGGTTGTTGAGCTGCCATCAGGCGATCCCGACGGGCATCCATAACAGCTTGGGGTAGTTGGTTAGGCAAGTCATATGCCGGTGTTCCTACTTCAGGAGAGAAGGTAAATACTCCAACGTGATCAAATTCATGACGCTGGACAAATTGTTGCAAGTGAGCAAATTGCTCATCTGTCTCTCCTGGGAACCCAACAATGAAGGTAGTTCGTAGTACTGCATCCGGTAAGGCAGTTTTGATCCGCTCGATAATAGCGTCATTTACTCTTCCGTGCCAGGGTCTGTTCATGGCACGGAGGACTTCTGGATGGGAGTGTTGGAGGGGCAAATCCAAATAAGGAAGCACATTGGGCGTTTCTTGTATTGCTTTAATTACTGATGGTGTCAAGCCTGTTGGATAGGCATAGTGCATCCGAATCCAGGGAACATCAACTTTGCCTAGGGCTTGTAAGAGCTCTGCTAGCTTGGGCTTGCCGTAAATATCTATACCGTAGTTAGTAGTAATTTGGGAAATTAAAATTAACTCTTGGACACCTTCGGATGCCAATTGTTCCGCTTCTTTGACTATGGATTCGATGGTGCGGGACCTCTGATTTCCCCGTAGGTGAGGGATGATACAGAAAGCACAGCGGTAATCACAGCCTTCTGCAATACGCAGGTAAGCAACTCCCTCAGGAGTAGTCCGATAGCGGGGCGTTGTTTCATCAGCGATGTAAGTTGGTTCAGCAGAAACCTGCTGGACTCGTTCACCAGTTTCTACCTTCTGGATAACTTCAACAATTTTGTTATAGTCACCAGTTCCCACTAGCGCTACTGCTTCTGGCAACTCATCCAAGAGGTCTTCCCGGAAATGTTGCGCCATACAGCCTGTGATGACAATTTTTTTATCAGCTTCCGCTAGTTCTACTAGGGTGCGGACAGATTCTGCCCTGGCTGCTTCAATAAAGCTACAGGTGTTTACAATGACGTAGTCGGCTAATTCTTCATTAGAATCAACTTGGTAGCCTGCCTGTACCAACAGACCCAGCATATGTTCGGTATCTATACGGTTTTTTTCGCAGCCCAGGTGGGATACTGCAATAGTTGGCTTGTTGCCCATGCGGTTATTCGTTTGTGGCTCGGTAGAGTGAAGAGAGCTCTTAGTTCTGATGTATTCTACATTATTCGGCGGTTTAGCCTACTCTCACGGATCTTTTTGATGATTTTTCTTCCTCCTTAACTTTGAAGTTGTTACCTATTGTAAATAAAATTTTGTTGAGATATCCAACAATTTGGAACAATTTATGGCAGGACTACGCTAAACCCCTGCTAGAAAATACCTTACAGGTAGTACTAACCACAACCGAAGAGGTATGGGAATTGAGTCAGCAAACAAGGGTCTGACTTCATTTCAACGGATATAATAACCTGTTGGCTTGACAGTGGGATGTAGAGGTATCACTACCACTGCCTCATAAGTATCCTAAGAGACGCGGGGACGCGGGGACGCGGGGACACGGGGACGCGGGGACGCGGAGATGCGGGGACACGGGGACGCGGGGACGCGGGGACGCGGGGACACGGGGACGCGGGGACGGGTCGAGAGGGATTTTCATGTATGGTGGTGAAAAAATTTTTTCATCGGGACTATCTTCTGCCTCCTGCCTCCTGCCTCCTAGTGACGGGACGACCGCCGAGAACCTTGGTTTCGAGCTTCACGCCGGCGACGCCCCTCTTAGTCCACCGCCAGGCGGTCGAAGGGTGCGGGCGG
>JAAHHL010001344.1 GCA_010672185.1 Caldora sp. SIO3E6
GCACCACTTCCACTTCAATGCCACGCGATCGCCACTGATTAGCACTGTCTTCTGCCGTTTCAAAAGTACCGTGGTCACTGAGTACTATACGCTCTTCTACTGCTGGAACTGGTAAGGGTTGCATCGCCACTTCCAGTTTTAACTTCTCAGTAGAGAGAGTTTGGGGTTGCATATCTCCTGACAAAAAGTCTAAGGTAAGACGATCGCCAGCTGTTGCTTGCAAGGTTAGCTCATCTTTTACTTCATCTCCAAATCGTTGTACAACCCCAACTTTTAACTCCACTTCCTGATCTTGCGCCATCGTTGCACTTAGAGCATTCAGCCCCCAAAACAAGCATGAAGTCTGAAGTATAAAGTAGGAAAATAGACTGCGCGATAACTTTACCATTTTCAATCCCTAACACCCAAAACCTAACACCTAATACTCTAGTGCAGCGCGGCAGAAATAACCCACCAGCGACAAAAGCTTGACGCGGAGACGCACCGGACGCACCGGACGCGGAGAGAGGGACTTTCATGCATGGTGGTGAAAAATTTTTTCATAGGGACTGCCTCCTGCCTCCTGCCTTCTGCCTTTTTTAAGCATTACTGCTGGCATCCAACAGTACTTCTCCATTAATCATCTCCTGAGCAGCTTCCAATAACACTTCCTCCAAATAGGGTTTGGTGAAGTAGCCACTAGCTCCTAACTGAACAGCCATTTGCCGGTGTCGGTCAGCTCCACGAGAAGTAAGCATAGAAATTGGTATATCTCTGAGATTCTCATCTTCCTGGAGCTTTTTGAGCAGTTCCATACCATTCATTCTTGGCATTTCAATATCACAGAAAATAATATCGCAAGGTAGACCAGACCGGAGTTTTTCCCAAGCTTCTTGACCATCGCGAGCCTGTTCCACTCGGTAACCGGCTTTAGAGAAGGTCATCTCCAGCAGTGAGCGTACTGTAATAGAATCATCCACAATCAGCACCATCGGTTCATGGGGAGCTTCTTCTATTGGATCTTGACCTTCGGCCCTCAACCAGATGGGAGAGTCTGGGCGATTAGGTCTTCTGGAGAGGTCAATGAGTTCCATCACATCAGCGATGGGCATAATGCGGCCATCTCCCAAAACGGTTGCTCCTGCAATACCGACGGGCTTAGGTGCTGGACCTTCAAGTTGCTTAATTACTATTTCCTGCTCGCTGAGCACCTGATCTACTTGGATTGATAGGAAGTTATTACTGGCACTACGCAACACTAAGACTGAGATGAGTCCATCTTCCCGTTTGCCACCATAGACAGAACCTCGACTGAGTTGACGATTGTACTTCAACAATTCAGGGAGAGGTTTGAAGGGCAGTTGGGTGTCTTTCCATTGGATAAAGCTTTGACCTTCTGAATCAGTTTGAACACGATCTGGGGGTATATCAAAAGTTTCTTCAACTCCATCCATTGGGAAAGCAATAGTTGCCCGCTCACTCAAGCAGCAGAGTGCTTTACCAATGCTTAGGGTTAGGGGTAGACGAATGGTAAAGGTTGTACCTTTGCCTAGGGTCGAATCAGTGTGGATCGTCCCGCGAATTTCATTCAATTTGGTCCGGACAACATCCATACCAACACCACGACCTGAAAAATCATCAGCTTTTTCTTTGGTTGTAAAACCAGCATCGAAGAGAAATTCGTACAAATCCAAATTGCTTAGCTTCTTCGCTTCAGCTGGAGTAAGAAGTTTCTTCTCGATGATCTTGTTCCTTACTTTTTCAGGATTAATACCTGCCCCATCGTCGGAGATGGAAATAACTGCTTGGTTACCCTGATAGAAAGCCCGGACAGTAATTTTACCTGCGCTTGGCTTATTAGCTGCTTGGCGTACTTCTGGTGTCTCAATGCCGTGAGTAATCGCATTGTTGACTAGGTGAGTCATTGGTGCATTGAGATGTTCAATGATCATTTTGTCGATCAAGGTTTCCCTACCTTCAACCTGTAACTCAGCCAGCTTGCCTAACTTCAGAGAAATATCCCGCACTGCCCGGGGCAGGCGGTCAGCTGTTTGAGCAAAAGGTACCATGCGTGCTCGCGTTAGTCCTTCTTGCAGTTGGGTGGTTATTTGTCGCAGTGTGCGGGCTACCTGATCGGTGCCATCAGCCAAAAACACAATGTCAGATGCCGACTCTCGCACTCGAACTATTAGCTCGATCATTTCTTGGGAGAGGGTATGAAAACCAGTAAATCGATCCATTTCTAAAGGATCGTATTCTGCATTGGCTTGATTATTCTCGGAGGGTGATTCCCCACCAAAGAAAGA
>JAAHHL010001345.1 GCA_010672185.1 Caldora sp. SIO3E6
TCTAACAAAGGAGAAATAGACCAAGCGATCGCTGACTACAACCGAGCCCTTAAAATTTATCCTGAGTTTGCTTGTACTTACAACCGCCGTGGGAATGCCTACTATGACAAAGGAGAAATAGACCAAGCGATCGCTGACTACAACCGAGCCCTTAAAATTTATCCTGAGTATGCTGTTGCCTACTACAATCGTGGGAATGCCTACAGACGAAAAGGAGAAATAGACCAAGCGCTCACTGACTACAACCGAGCCGTTAAAATTGATCCTGAGGATGCTGCTGCCTACAACAATCGCGGGAGTGCCTACTCTAACAAAGGAAAACTAGACTTAGCGATCGCTGATTACACTCAAGCCATTCAAATTAATTCTGAGAATGCTGAAGCCTACAACAATCGTGGGATTGCCTATTCTGACAAAGGAGAACTAGACTTAGCGATCGCTGATTACACTCAAGCCATTCAAATTAATCCTGAGTATGCTGCTGCCTACAACAACCGTGGGAATGCCTACTACGACAAAGGGGAACTTGACCAAGCGATCGCTGACTACAACCGAGCCGTTAAAATTGATCCTGAGTATGCTGCTGCCTACAACAATCGCGGGAGTGCCTACTCTAGCAAAGGAGAAATAGACCAAGCGATCGCTGATTTCACCCAAGCCCTCAATATTAATCCTGAATTTTTTGAAGCCTACAACAATCGTGGGAATGCTTACTCTGACAAAGGAGAAATAGACCAAGCGATCGCTGATTTCACCCAAGCCCTCAATATTAATCCTGAGTATGCTGCTGCCTACAACAATCGTGGGAGTGCCTACTCTAGCAAAGGAGAAATAGACCAAGCGATCGCTGATTTCACTCAAGCCCTTCAAATTAATCCTGAGGATGCTGAAGCCTACATTAACCGTGGGAATGACTACTATAACAAAGGAGAAATAGACCAAGCGATCTCTGATTTCACTCAAGCCCTCAATATTAATTCTAAGTATGCTCTTGCCTACTATAACCGTGGGATTGCCTACTCTAAAAAAGGAGAAATAGACCAAGCGATCGCTGACTACAACCGAGCAATCAAAATTAATCCTGAGGATGCTAAAGCCTACAACAATCGTGGGAATGCCTACTCTGACAAAGGAGAATTAGACCAAGCGATCGCTGATTACACCCAAGCCCTCACAATTAATCCTGAGTTTGCTGTTGCCTATGCTATCCGTGGGATTACCTATTCCAAATTGGGAGATAAGCAAAAAGCCATTCAGGATTTCCAAAAGGCTGCAAAGCTATTTGCTGAACAAGGAGATACTGCTAACCAGCAAAAAGTATTAGAGCTACTGAAGCAACTCTAGAAAACTTAAAGATAGAATTCACGTCAGTTACGACATCTGTGCTGGAACTTGGTACTTTATATATAGGCGCACACTTTTCCCATTATGAAATAATACTACCACAAAATAACGGCATCAGCAAAATTAAGGTAAAACCCTGATCTCACCAGTCGTTTAAACCTCTTATAGCTCAAATCATCTAAAGACGATTCGTAATAATACAAATTAATTTAAGATTATTAGGAGATAATAATCTATTTTTAGTCCGTTTTAACGGACTTAAGCTATTAGCCTTGGATTTAAATCCAAGGTGGGTAACAGAATCTAACCAGCCAGCTATGTCTAAGCTTAAGTTGACATCAATAGGGGAAGATCTTGGGCGGGTTTTGCTCCTAATATTCGGGTCAAATGGTCTAGATTATCTCTAAACCCGCCCCTACAATAGGTACAATTTGGCTAAAATACAATTTTTCATGCAATCTCAAGTTCTGCGACACTCTTAATTCCGGGAATTTCTTCACTAGTAAATGTTCTATAGAGATCAGCTAGGTTCTCTTTTAATTCTTCTAGATCAACCCCTTGTGTCCAATGATCTGGAAATTCATTCAAATAGCCCAAGAACATCCCATCCGTTTCTTTCCAATATGTATATGTAATTTTCATGATGAAGCCTTTTAGTAACCTTTTATCATTCTCTTGACCCTAACATCATCTTCCGGTCAAATAGCCTAGTGGCTCGACACAGCTAAAAATGTAGGTTGGGTGGAACAAAGTGGAACCCAACACAATGTGCTCCGGAGTTGGGTTGCGCTATCGCTTCACCCAACCTACTTAGGGTCTGCTGAATAAGTAACAAGTAACAAGTAACAAGTAATAAGTAAGAAGGAATGCAGCATTTATCCGCTGTATCCCCCAAAGTTACCCAGGGATTTTCCGGGTCGATGCCAGGTTTTTGAGC
>JAAHHL010001346.1 GCA_010672185.1 Caldora sp. SIO3E6
TCTGAGGGAGCTGAGGGGGCTGAGGGGGCTGGGGGAGCTGGGGGAGATGAGGGAGCTGAGGGAGCTGAGGGAGCTGAGGGAGCTGAGGGAGCTGGGGGAGCTGGGGGAGCTGGGGGAGAGAGCAATGACAAATGACAAATGACAAACAACAAATGACAAGTGACAAGTGACAAATGACAAATGACAAATAACAATTCCCTACTTTCTCAACATGGTGTGAACCCCATCCCAGAAATCTGGTGGTGGATTGTCCAGGTAGTTTTTTGCTCTGTTGAGATGAGTGAGCACGGCTTGATCTGTGGGTTTTAATTGATGAGCCTGCTCAAAGTAGGTGAGTGCTTTTTGGAAGTCTCTGTTGATATAGGTATGACGTCCTGCTTCGTAGAAAGATAAAAACCGTTTCATTGTATCATTGAGGCCGGTATCAGCCGTACCAATTAATTCATAAATACTGACTGGCTGACTCTTACCCTTAACCCGAATTTTGTCTAACTCCCGCACACAAATGCGATCGCGGCACAGGTTATAGGTATACTCACTCAAGATAATATCGCAGCCATACTCTTTGGTGACTCCTTCAAGACGAGCGCTCAAATTAACCCCATCTCCAATCACAGTGTAATCCATCCGTTTGTGGGAGCCAATATTGCCCGAAACCACTTCTCCAGAACTAATACCGATGCCAATGTGGATTAGGGGTTGGTTATTCATAATCCGGGATTCATTAAATGCTGCCAAGCGCCAGCGCATATCCAAGGCTGACTTAACCGCTAACCAAGCGTGATTCTCTTTTAAGGGTAATGGTGCTCCAAATACTGCCATGAGAGCATCTCCAATAAACTTGTCTAAAGTGCCTTCATGGTTAAAAACTGCTTCTACCATAGTTTCAAAATATTTGTTCAGCAGGGATACTACTTCTGCTGCTCCCAGATTTTCCGTTAGGGTTGTGTAACCTCGGATATCGGAAAACAAAATTGTCACTTCCTCTTTTCTTCCCTGCATTAGCGTATCTTCTCCCAATGCCAAGACTTGCTCGGCAACTCCTGGAGTTAGGTAGCGATACATTGTAGTCTTGAGACGCTTTTCTTGACTAATATCTTCTAAGACAACTAGACCACCTCGCACAGTTCCCTCGGGATTAGTTAGAGGATTGACAGTTAAATTCGTACTGCGCTCAATTTTCTTAACTTGCTCCTGAGATAAGTCTGTTGAGGCATTGGAGTCCCAAGGTGTCTCATTCCAGGGTACATAAACTTCTGGATGATCCGGCTTCGGGATTGCCAAGATATAGAAACTATCCTCATGTTGGGAGTGAGGGGAAAAATTGGGTGGATGAGAAGAGGAAGAGTGGGAATTTTCCCAATTAAACTTGGAATGACTATTAAACAGACCAACTATCAGGCTTTGCTCCGGCAGATAATGTTTAGTACCAGTAGTCAAACTGTCTTTTAAACGAGACTGGAGATGCTCAATTGGTACAACATCCCAGACATAGCGATTCGTCAGCTTGTACTCCCACAGCTCTCGATTTTTACTATCGATTTGCTTGACGGGACAACCCAAAAGTGCTAAAGCTGCATCATTAATTGTAACAATCCTACCCTGCATATCCGTTGAGATTACAGCATCAGAGAGGCTTTGGAGAATATCCTTCTGATATTGCTTTTCAACTAGGACACTTTCAAAGAGCTTGGCATTTTCTAAAGCCATCCCAGCTTGAATATTGAAAGCCTTCATAAACTCTTCATCAGAGCTAGTAAAACTTCCCTTTTCCTTATTAATCAGTTGGGTGACACCAATTAATTCTCCCCCAGAGTTAAACACTGGCATACAGAGGATATTACGAGTCTTATAACCGGTTTGTTTATCAGCATTGGGGTCAAAGCGAGGGTCTTGATAAGCATCAGGGATATTGAGGGGTTTACCCGTAGAAGCAACATAGCCAGCAATGCCACGATTAGCAGGAATGCGAATTGGGATCACCTCTGTACCTTCCTTGTTGAGGACTTGAGTCCAGAGTTCTCCAGTTTCTTTGCTCAGCATAAACAGAGTACTACGGTCTGCCTTCATTAACTTGCGAGCCTGATCCATTACTGACTGTAACGTGGCTTCTAGATCTAAGCTTTGGACAAGAGACTGAGTTGCTTTGAGCAAAGCAGCAGCTCCCCGTTGGTTGCGAGCAGCCATGTACAAAGATTGGCAGGTTTCTAGGATAATGCCAATCGAAGCAGCAAAGTCACGGAACCGCTGTTCGTCTTCGCTATCAAAGGCTACACCTCC
>JAAHHL010001347.1 GCA_010672185.1 Caldora sp. SIO3E6
TCAAAAACCTGGCATCAACCCGGGTAAACTTGGGGGATGCAGATGCCCAAAACAGCGGATAAATGCTGCATTCATTCTTACTTATTACTTGTTACTTGTTACTTGTTACTTATTCAGCAAGCCCTAATTAATTAAGCCTACCTACTTACGAAAAAGGTAGCCAATATAGTTGACCTTGTATTTCTTCAGCAGTCATGCGATTGAGCAACAACAATAAACGACGGATTGCTTCTTTTATGGGTATTTGCTGAGAAACAAGAATTCCAGAATGCGATCGCGATTGAGTTAAATATTGCAGATGGAGTTCAATAAAATCAACTGTGTTAAATGTAAAAATTGCTCGATTTTGTTCAGTTGCAAACTCTAACTGTTGTAAATCAGACAATCCATTTTTTTGGGCTTCATTCACAGTTAAGACATCATAGCCTTGTTGTCGTAAAGCCTTGCCCAAGTCTCCATGCACATCCTCATCTAAATAAAGACGAATGAATAAATCGTTATCATTTGACATAGTTTGATTTATTCTTGTGAAGAAAGTTTTCCATTGGCTTGTATTTTTAAATTGAAACGCTCACAAATTTGAATCAGTCCTTCTCTTTCGCGATCGCAGTCTATTTCACTTTGATTTTCGTAGTAATAACTCAGAGCAGCGTAAAACTGTGCCAGGGAGAGCTGTGGAAAACCGGCTAAAATCTCCTCCGGGGTTTCTTGGTTGTGGTAATGGCCAATTAAAATGCTAACAGGGATGCGAGTCCCTTGAATAACAGCTTTACCACCACAAATTCCTGGAGTTTTTGTGATGTAAGGATGCCGGGTTTCATGCTCAGAAGCCAGACGGATTTTAACTGTTTGTCGATCGCGCAAGTTTAAGGGACGATCAGGTTTAAGTGTCCCATTTTCGTATGTAGCTATTATAACTTGCTGTTCTGACATCTTTTTGGAGTAAGCTTCCGAGATGATATTCATTACCATACAGCATAACATATAGTCTAGACAGCACCGAAGGATTGGACATTGCCCAAAAGAATTTCCCCTGTCAAAAAGACTACGTAAAAAGAGAGGAACTTCTGAGCTCAAGCTGTAGGTTGGGTGTAGTGAAGCGCAACCCAACAAAACATCAGTCAATATCCGCTGTTACTTCTCCTATCCAATCTACATTTGAACTGGTAGCCGTCATACTAATCAATAAACTTTCCTGTCTTGTCGATAGTGCGCTGCTCCATAAAATTTGGGAATATTCCCAGCAACTTACTTGCTATCTCGACCTTTGCCTTACCACGAGAAAAATGTCCAGCCTCTTCAAACTGAGGTTTGATAACCACTTGACCAGTCGTGTTAATATAACCACACTTGGAATCAATGTTAACTGCTGCCAACCCCTCGGAAAAGCTACCAGCACCATAATAAAACCGAGGTTTGATAACTACTTGACCGGTTTTGTCAATATAGCCCCACTTCAAGTTAATCCTAACTGCTGCCAACCCCTCGGAAAAGCTATCAGCACTATCAAACTGGGGCTGGATAACTACTTTCCCTGTTGTGTCAATATAGCCCCACCGGGAATTAATCTTAACTGCTGCCAACCCTTGGGAAAAACTACCAATATCATCAAATTTCACTCGGATAACTACTCGCCCAGTTCTATCAATATAGCCGTACTTAGAGCGAATTCTAACTCGTACTAGTTCTTCAGAAAATCCAACAATATCATCATATAATAGACTACCTAAAATTATACCATAATTAAATATTTCGCCCACTACTCCCCCCGCTGTATTAATATAGCCGCACTTACCCCTGTCAATCTTTACTATTGCCAGCCCTTTGACAAAGCTACCAGCCTTTTCAAACTGGGGCTGAATAACTACTTGTCCAGCTGTATCAATATAGCCCCATATCGAGTTAATCCTAACTGCTGCCAACCCTTGAGAAAAGCTACCAGCCTTTTCAAACTGGGGCTGAATAACTACTTGTCCAGCTGTATCAATATAGCCCCATATCGAGTTAATCCTAACTGCTGCCAGCCCTTGAGAAAAGATAACAGCCTGTTCAAACTGGGGCTGAATAACTACTTGCCCAGTTGTATCAATATAGCCATACTTATAGCCAATCTTAACTACTGCCAACCCCTCGGAAAAGCTATCAGTATGTTCAAACTGGGGCTGAATAACTACTTGCCCAGTTGTATCAATATAGCCGTACTTAGAGTTAATCCTAACTGCTGCCAGCCCTTGAGAAAAGCTATCAACACTGTCAAATATTGGACTGACTAATTGCCC